>JALHUF010000345.1 GCA_022866195.1 Terriglobia bacterium | reverse complement strand
CGTCTGGACGCCCACAAGCCGACGTGCGACGCCGCCCAGACTGTCAGCCCGCGGACGCTGCGCAGGATTATCCATTTCATCGAGACGCGGCAGGAACACGCCGCGGAGAGCCTGCACGTGGCGTCGGCATAGGCGGCGCGCGCCCGGCGAGCGGCGAATGGTGGCCGCGCCAGAAAATCCGTGAGCTTAGCGGAAGGTATCAACATGAGGCCCAGAACGCTTTCCTTGCTTCTGTTTCTCCTCCTGGCCGCGCCCGCCTGGCCGCAATCCGCCGAGGCTCCTAAGGAGCCGCAAGCGCCGGCGCCGGAAAAACGCTACGCCAACATGCCCGTGGAGGCTGTTCCTTACCGCCGCTTTTCCAAGCCGTACTACGATTGGTTCATCCGCAAGGATACGGTTGAGTATTTCGGCGCCGCGCAAGACCACCCGGACGGCGACGTGAACAAGTTGAGCGAAATTGCTATCGGGTTCCTCGGGCCGTTGGAGAATAATCCTGAGTCCATTTTCGGGATTCCCATGCTGCACGGCGCACAACTGGCCATCGAGGAAGCCAACGCGCGCGGCGGCTACCAGGGAAAACCCTACGCCCTCAAGGTCTATAACGACTCAGCCCTCTGGGGAGCTTCTTCCACGGTCCTCCCCAGCATGCTCTTCAAGGACAGCGTGTGGGCAGTCCTGGGCTCGATTGACGGCCAGAGCACGCACATCATGATCCGCGTAAGCTTGAAGCTGGAAGTCCCCATCCTTTCGCCCGGGGTCACCGACCGCACCGTCAGCGAAACTCGCATCCAGTGGATCATGTGCAGTTTCCCCGACGACCGCGTGCAGAGCTACGCGCTGGCCAACTACATCTTCAAACAGCTTAAGCTGAAACGCATTGGCGTGCTGCGCACCCAGACCCGTTACGCGCGCATCGGCGTGGGCGTCTTCAACGATATGGCGCGGCGCCTGCAGCGCCAGCCCGTCCTGGAAGTGAAGTTCGAACGCGGCGACCAAGACTTCTCCAAGCAGTTGCGTATGCTGCAAGACGCGAAGGTTGAAGGCCTGGTGATCTGGGGCGAATGGTCGGAGGCCGCGCTCATCCTCAAGCAGATGCGCGCCCTGGGCATGAAACAACCGGCCTTCAGCTCCAGCCGCACCGCTTATCCGCAACTGCTCGAAATCGCCGGCCCGGCAGCGGAAGGATTGGTCACCGCCTGCGCCATGGACCCCGCGCGACAGGAGCCAAACTGGCTCGCCTTCCGCGAGCGCTTTCGCCGCCGCTTCAATGAAGACCCCGATCCCTACGCCTCCTACGCTTACGACGGCATGAACATGCTCATCGCGGCCATCGCCAAGACGGGACTCAATCGCGGACGCATCATGCAGGCCTTGCGTGATTATCAGCAGAAGACCTACGACGGCGTGGCAGGCCGCGTGCTCTTTGACTACACGCTGAAAAACATTTCCCCTGTTACTCTGAGCCGCGTCGAGAGCGGCAAATTCGTTTACTGGCAAGCGCCCTCCAGCGAATCCGAGGAGCCTGTCGTCGCCGAGCAACGCTGATGCGCGCGCGGGTCGTCCACACCGCTTCCTGGGCGGCGGGCTTCCGGCCCGCCTGGAGGCATCTTCGTTCGCGTTGGCTGATCTCTCTGCGCCTGGTGGCGGCAGCTTTCCTGGCAGCCACCACGGCCGCGAACGCGCAGTCCGATTCCCCAGCCACGCCGCCTTACGCGGCCATCAACCGCAAGGCCATCAACTACGCCGGCCCGGGACGCGAGACCGCGCGCGACCTCCCTGGCCCGGAAATCAAGCTCGGCCTTCTCGTGCCACTCCAGGGGCCGCGGAAGGCGCAAGGCGAAGCGCTCCGCGCAGCTGCACAGATGGCGCTGGAGGACGAAGCGGCAAATCCCCTCCCCGGCGGGCGTCGCCTGGCGCTCGTAGTGCGCGACGAAACCGGTCTGTGGGGACGCGCTTCCAGTGAAATCGTGCGCTTGGTCTTCGACGACCGCGTGGTAGCGCTCCTCACTTCCCCGGAGGGCACCGCAGCGCATCTGGCCGAGCAGGTGGGCAACCGCGTAGGCGTCCCCGTGCTCACGCTGGCCTCCGACAGCACCACTACCCAGATCAACATTCCCTGGCTTTTCCGCATCGTGCCCAACGATGCGGCTCAGGCGCGCGCTTTCGCCACGAACATCTATCGCGAGCGCGCGTTGCAAAAAGTCCTGCTCATGGTGGAAGCAAACCACGACGGACGCGTCGGCCGCGAAGAATTTGAGAAGGCCGCGCGACGCCTTCAAGCGCCTCTGCCCGACTGCCTGGAGATAGCCTTGCCCATCGCTGACGTTGATTCCTTGCTGAGCGAAATCCGCGCGCGCGGCCCGCAGGCTATCGTGCTCTGGACGGGCGCGGAAACAGCGGCGCAGTTGCTCGAAGGAATCGGGCAGCTCCCCTCACCGCCTGCCATTTACGTCTGCCAGAAAGCGCTCCAAGAACCTTTCCTGCGCGTGGTGGAACAAGCGCTGGGCAGAAACATCTGGCTGGCAACGTCACGTCCAGGCGCCCCCGCCGCCACCCGGCAGGACTTCGCAGCGCGCTTCCAGGCGCGCACGGGAACCGCGCCCAGCGCGGCGGCCACGCAAGTTTACGACGCTGTCCGCCTGGTCGCCTCCAGCCTGCGCCAATCCGGCCCCAATCGCGCGCGCCTGCGCGACAGCCTGGCCAAGGTTGCGGATTTCCCTGGCGTCTCGGGCACCATCTCCTTCGACGGCGCGGGGAACAACCAGGCAGCCGTTGCGCTCGCTCCGCTCAAGTAACGAGGGGACTGCATGACATCCAAAGCGGCGGTAGCTGATTTCGTTTCCCAGCGCAAGCTGGCGGTGGTGGGGGTCTCGCGCAAGAAGATGAAGTTCGGCAATCTGGCTTTCAGGGAGCTGAAGCGCAAAGGATACAAACTCTTCCCGGTTCATCCTCACGCCGAGCAGCTTGAGGGTGAGCGCTGCTCCGCGAGCCTCGCCGCGCTGCCGGAGCCTGTGGATGGACTCCTGGTGATTGTGCCGCCGGCCCAGGCAGAGCAGGTGGTGCGGGAGGCGGCCGCCGCAGGAATTCGCCGCGTCTGGCTTCAGCAGGGCGCCGGGTCAGCAGCGGCCATCCGCTTCTGCGCAGAGAACGGTATTAGCCTAGTTCATGGCGAGTGCATCCTGATGTTCGCCGAGCCCGCCGCCTTCTATCACCGCGCGCACCGCTGGGTGTGGAAGCTGCTCGGCAAACTCCCACGATGAAAGGACCATCCACTCAAGCTGTTCTCCCT
>JALHUF010000344.1 GCA_022866195.1 Terriglobia bacterium | reverse complement strand
CGGGGCGGTGTGGGACACGCGTGCAGTTTAGTTCCCCTTGCTGATGGGCGCATACATGAAACACAATGTACCTGTCCCGGCGAAGCCGTGGATGCGCCACCCGCGTCTGCCCATCCCCCTGGCCTATCTTTGCCGGAACTGTAGCCTGCTCGGAGACCGCCAATTCCTTCGGGGGACGCTGACGTTGCTTGTTCATCGCTGTTTCACCTGAGCCGGGCTGGGAAGGGTTTCGAGCACCTTAGCGTCATAGATGAGGACACGCGGCTGACGACTGCCAATAGCGTAGCCGGCAAGCGCCCCCGCCGCAGCACCGATTCCTCCAAACACGGGCACCGTGATGGTAAACGTAACGTCCTGCTTCACACCCACGGCGGCACCGATGCCGGCTCCGGCAGCAAATCCCCCCCCAGCACCAATCAGCGTCGCCGTGGCGGCCGATTTGTGGGCCAGGCGATAAACCCGAAGCACCTTTTCGCGCTCAAGCTCGTTGGTCTGCTTACCGCGGGTGAGCACAAGCGTAGTGTCAGAAACTTCGCTTAATCTACCTTTCACATTCTTCCCGTCCTTGAGGGTTACGACTAGCTCATCGCCCACGGGAACTCTCTTGACGTTCGCCCACATTCCCTTCGAGGGCGTTGCTTCATTTTGGGCGATTGTGATGGCCGGAATTTGCAATAATGCAGCTAATAGCACACAGATTCTTAGTCTTGTGTTTCTCATTGCCATCCTCCTTCAGATCAGTGAGGCTACGCGGGTGGCGCATACATTGTCTTCCATGTATGAGCCCCACGAACACGCGCAACCCGTCAGCCGACGGGTCACCGCGTCCTATCCCTGGCCTGTCCTGGCTTCTTACCGGTCCCGCAAGGCGGGATGTCGGCCCCACCCGCGGGCGTAGCCGGTGTTAGGCGACACACTCACTCCGGCCAGAAATAGTGTGTGGTCCCGCAAGGTGTGATCAGGCGCTCGCCCTTGTTGGTGGGAAGTGTGTGTAGGTCATGGGACCACCGACCAACGATGCCCTTGAACGCCGCAAAGGCTGAGAGGGCTGCATCCCACTCATGCTCGGTTGCTGGTGCCACGGAGATGCCAAGCGCGCCAGCCAACATGCGATCCATCGCGGCCTTGGAAGTCTCGTACTCATATTTCTTTCTGGACAGATGCCAGTAAAGGACCTTGGGATGTGTCTCAGTGATAAGGACGTCGGCAAATCTATGCCGTGCCGCGATCAGCACACCCATTCCGTTCAGGCACATCGATCCGGAAAGAGCGTTGGGGGCCCTGACGCTGCGCCGTACAGCCTTGTAGTGCTGCCGCAGCCAGCGATCGGCTGGACGCCAACCACCGATACCGGTGCCCCAGCACGTAAGCGTGTCGGCGCCCAGAGCAGCGAGAGACGGCAACCGCTCAAGAATGGAGATGACATCCTCTGCGGTCTCCAGTGTCCTCGTCGAGAGAGCACTAACTTCGCCGTTCTCAAACTGCAACTCCGCCACGCCGTGGGCACCATTCCCTCCAGGGTCGTATCCGACGACTAGTCCAGACAGCATGATGCCCTTCGTTTGTCGGCTAACGCCTCCGGCTCACCCGCGGTGGCCGTAACTGCCGCCACAAATTCTCCGAGCGCCTTCAACGGACGCCGTCGGCTGCAAACGCTTGTTAGGCACCAACGCGGCGAACCTCTCCGAGCTTGACCTCTTCGAGGACTTTTCTCAGTTCAGGCGCCAGCGGCAAAAGGAACTCCAGTTTGTTCCGGCGCGCCACCAGGACGATGACCGCTATCGCCAAAGTTGAAATGTTCTGTTGATCGCTCAGACGCTGGTCCGTTGTAACGAGTACATCGAACTTACCGGAGGCGGCGGCGAGAAGAACGCCATTCTCCAACGCGGCCCACCCCATCTCTGGAACAGTTCGAACCTCGTGTCGTGGGAGCTCCCGACGAAACCGGCGCGGGACACACTCATCCAGGAGAATCCGCCTGCGCGAACACCGATTGCTTGGCCAACTCCAGAACCGCGACTGCGTGCTCGCGACTCACCGTCGGAAAGTCCTCCAAGAAATGATCCAGCGTATCCCCTTCTTCGAGGTAGTCGAGAAGCGTTTGCACCGGCACCCGGGTGCCCGCGAACACGACGGCGCCGCTCATAACCTGATCCGAACGTGTAACAAGAAGTTTTGGTACAGCCATCTCAGTCCTTACAGTACCGCAATGGTAACCCGGAAGCTCTTGAAAAGTGTGTCTAGCTCTCGTTCAGGCCGACCCGCCTAATCCGCCATGGCGGGCGGCCTAAAACCAGGCACCGCCACGATTCCGGTGTAGATAAGTTCTCATTATAAGGCCACTTATGATTCATCATGCATGTTGCCTACATGTTCTTAGGCCGACCGGTGGCCTCGCCTAATCCTCCCTGTCTCGCCCGATACCGGCACCCCCCGGTCGTACTGCCTCGGAGCTGGGCGGCCAGGGAAGAGTTCCCCGTCAGCTGACGGGTTGCCACTTTCTGAGCAGCGGGGCGCCACTGGGCCGGATAACGCCCTTCCAGGAAGGTACAAACCCCGAAGGGCAGCCATGACCTCGGCGCCAGCACGGGCCAACGGACCCGTAACGCCCGCGCGGAACGGCTTGAGTGCTCGGGGCCAAGGTGGTAAACTGTAGCGGATTTGAATGTAAGACCTTCGGGGCAGGGTGAGGGGAGCAAAGATCTCCGGCTTCCCAATTCCCGATCGGCGGTAAAGCCCGCGAGGAGAAGCAGGAGGACGGTGGCTAGCTAGGCGAAGCTTGTGACCTCTGCGGCCCATTTTCGGTCCGCTACTGGTAACTCGTCACTTGTCACTCGTCACTGCCTTTTCCACGACCCGGTGAAACTCCGGGGCCGACGGTACAGTCCGGATGGGAGAAGGTCAAGGCCGGTTGTGGTCCGAGGTGCGCGTGTAGTCTTGCGCCGCTTGAGCCGAGAGGCTGCGGCACGACGCGTGCCCGACCGGCGCATCCCGCCTCTGCCCCGATGAGGGGTATTCCCTTTGTATCCGACAAGAAGGAAGTCCTGGTGGCAAGTTCTCGCGCGCATAGCGGCCGCACTGACCCTGGTGCTGGCCCCGGTCCGTCTTCGCGCCCAAAACTGGAACAGCAATCTGGAGGGCCTGGTCCTCGACCCCAGCGGCGCGGCGATTCCGGCAGCTTCCGTCGAGTTGCGCAACCCGGCGACAGGGCAGGCGCGCGTCGCGCGCACAAACGATTACGGCTTCTACAGCTTCCCCCTGGTTCCGGTCGGTACCTACAACCTCGAAGTCTCCAAAGCCGGTTTTGCCGCGAAAACGCTGCGCGGCTTGACACTTCAGGTGGGCCAGACGGCGCGCGTGGACGTGGTCCTGGGACTCCCGCGCGAGCAGACGGTGGTCCACGTGGACGCTCAGCCGCCGCTCCTGGAGACTGCCTCGCCGGCCATCGGGGACGAGATCGACAACCAGCGCGTCAGCCTCCTGCCGCTGAATGGCCGACAATTCTCGCAACTGGCTCTGCTGGCCGCGGGCGCCGTGCCGCCGTACCCCAATAGCGCCGTGCAGCAGTTCAACACCGCCGCCCAGGGCATTGGGTTTTCGGTGAACGGCCAGCGCGCGGAACGCAACAACTTCTCGCTCGATGGCATCACGCTGATGGAACCTTTCGCTTACAGCCTCACGGTGAACCCGTCGGTTGACGCCATACGGGAATTTCGCGTCGTCGAAAGCTCCTACTCTTCCGAGCAGGGGCTGACCTCGGGCGCCCAAGTGAATATCGCTTCGCGCTCCGGCTCGAACCGCTTTTCCGGCACAGCTTACGAGTTCCTGCGCAACAGCGCTCTGGACGCCCGCAATTTCTTCGACGACCCGCGGCGGCCTATCCCGCCCTTCCGCCAGAACCAGTTCGGCGGAAGCCTCGGCGGCCCCGTGCAGCGCGACCGCACATTTTTCTTTGCCAACTACGAAGG
>JALHUF010000343.1 GCA_022866195.1 Terriglobia bacterium | reverse complement strand
TTGCCTTGCGGAACCCCGGGGTTAGGGAGCGAATGCGGCGCTGCCCTACTTAATCTCCCCGGCGTAGATCTTCATGATCGTGTCGAGGAACTTGAGGGCATGTTCCTTCGGGCGCTGGAATGAATTGCGGCCGATGATGGAGCCGAACCCGCCGCCATCGCGGATGGCGCGGGCTTCGTCGAACACGGCTTCGTCGCTCTCCTTTTTCGCGCCGCCGGAGAAGATCAGAATCCGCCGGCCGTTGAAGGCGCTCTGGATGACGTGCCGGACGCGCTCGGCCTGCGTGGTGATCGGGATGGCGGTTTTCTCGTAAACCTTCTTCGCCTCTACCTGTTCGAGGTGGGCACTGGGCAGTTTCACCTTGATGACGTGCGCGCCCAGTTGCGCCGCGATGTGGGCGGCATAAGCGACGACATCGATGGCCGTCTCGCCGTCCTTGCTCATGGCGGAACCGCGCGGATAGGACCACACTACCACGGCCAGCCCGTGACTCTTCGCCTCCTCAGCGAGTCCGCGCAACTGCTCGTACATCTCGCGGGCGTGCACCGAGCCCGGGTAAATCGTAAAGCCGATCGCCACGCAGCCCAGGCGCAGCGCGTCGTGGACGCTCGAGGTCACGGCCGAGAGAGGATCCTTTTCGTCATGCAGGACATCGTGGCTGTTCAGCTTCAGGATCAGCGGAATCTCGCCCGCGTGCCGGGCCGCGGCGTTCTCGATGAATCCCAGCGGCGCCGCGTAGGCGTTGCACCCAGCCTCGATCGCCAGCTCGAAATGGTAGTTCGGATCGTAGCCGCCCGGGTTGACGGCGAAGCTGCGCGCCGGGCCGTGCTCGAACCCTTGGTCAACCGGCAAAATCACCAGCTTGCCCGTTCCGGCCAGGCGGCCCGTGTTCAACAGGCGTGCAATGTTCGTCTTCGTCCCGGGATTGTCGCTTTCATACCAGCTCAGAATTTCTTTGACCCGATCCGTATTTCGGCCCACGCGGGTCCCCGTGGTTGCTGCCGGTGTTGCCACTGCCATCGTGTTGCCTCCAACTTAGAGAAAGAGGATTTGGACACGCCTTTTAGGTTACAGGCCACGCCGAGGGTTGTGCAAGGAGAAATTTGACCTCGGCAAAGCTGTTCGCGTCGGATTCCACACCGCGCGAGCGTTCAGCCTTTTCGCGACGGCCGTATTCGGTCACCGGCGCCGACCCGCACCCCGCCCTGCACCTCCGCAGACATCGCGTGCCCCAGTCGTTGCCGAATTCGAGGTGGACAACGATGCGACTGGACTTCAGTTTTCGGAGGTGCCCAATCGCAGGTCGGAACTAACTCGGGTTGGGCAGGCCCCTGGAGTGAAGAATGCTGGTGGATACGGCAAGACGTGCGCTCCCCTAACCAATTGCCTTAAGGGAAGCGCGTATCAACTCTGCGAAGTTCTCTGCCTCCCAGGCGGCACGGCCTACGAAAAGGCCATCCGTCCCACTTTCCGAGACGAGAGTGGCCGCGTTCCGGAGATTGACGTCTCCACCATAAATCACAGTAACCATGGCGGCAGCACTCCGTCCAAGCATCTCCTCCAAAGAGGTGCGGATGTAGGCTTGCATCTCCCGGACGTATTCGATGCCAACATCCGCGTGCTCCGCTCCGATCGCCCAGACGGGCTCATAGGCCACGATCAGACGAGGGGCGCAGTCCGTCTCCACATTCGCAAAAATCGTCCGGACCTGGTTCTTCACAGTCTCCTTCCCGATTCCGCGCCGCTTGTCCTCGAGCTGCTCTCCGACGCAGACCAGCGGCTTGAATCCGTATTGCAGCGCTGTATGCACCTTGCGATTCACATCCGCGTCGGTTTCGTTGAAGTACCGGCGGCGTTCCGCGTGCCCGAGCTCGACCAAGTCCACGCCCAACTCCTGAAGCATGAGGGCGGAGATCTCACCCGTATAAGCACCTCGTTCCGCCCAATGCATGTTTTGAGCTCCGACCCACAGTCTGCCTTCGCTCGCCCGTTTGACTGCCTCGATGGCGGTGTAGGGGGGGATGACAAAGACCTGGACCGCGTCGGACCGGTCGAACCTATCCAGCAGCCCAAGCAGCCGACGGGTATAGTCGACGGACTCTCGGATCGTCTTGTTCATCTTCCAGTTGGTGCCCAGAAGCAGCCGACCGGTTCTCATCGCTTCTCTTCACTCGACGCTGACATCTTGCGGTCAACTTCCTCCAGTTCCCGCATACGAGCAACTTTCGGCCCTGAGCGGCCTGGCTCGAACTCAGATCGAACCCAGGCGGTGGCGATGACCCTGGCCAGCTCAGGGCCCACCACTCGTGCACCCATGGTCAGGATCTGTGCGTCATTGCTCTTGCGGAGTCGCTCCGCCGAGTACACGTCGTGGCAAACCCCCGCATAGATACCTTCCACCTTATTGGCAATCATGGCCATCCCCAATCCCGTACCGCAGATCAGCACGCCACGATCGAATTCTTTGTTGGCAATCCGGCGCGCGAGGGCATAGCCCACATCAGGGTAATCCACTTTCTTGCTTCCCAGCA
>JALHUF010000034.1 GCA_022866195.1 Terriglobia bacterium | reverse complement strand
GTCCCGCGCTTCCCAGCCCCAGGGGACCTTTGAGCCATCCACACTCTCGCCCGGTCCGACCACGAAGTATCCGTCCACCTTGCGCCAGTCCCAGGGAATCATCTCGACGGCCTGACTCCGATAACATCTCCAGGATTCGCCTGTGTTCACCACGGCTTCTGCATCGCCGTCTCCCTGCACGACGAGGCCGGTCTCGTTGGTCATCTGGGCCAGGGGTGCAAGTTCGGCGAAATTCCAGACCACTGCGGCAAGGACGTTCTTGCCCGCACGCAGGTGCGAGGCGATATCCGTCGTCTCGTAGCGCCAGTGGTACAAATCACCGCGCGCGGGGCCAGTCAGGACGCGCGTGCCATTTACGAAAAGCTCATAGCGATTGTCCCCGCTCACGTGGATGACAAAGCGCTGGGGTACCCGATCCAGCGAGAAAGTCTTGCGGAAATGGAACACGCCGAATTCCCGGCGGGGTCCGTCGGGGTGCGAAACCCATTGCGCCTTCCAGGATTGGTGGAGCAGCGCCGCGTTGATCCCTTGGGGCCTGGCCAGAGACGGAGGCAGCACGTGAGCGAATTCCTGCGCCGAAGCGGGCAATGCATAGAGGGCAACGAGCAGGGCAAGGATTGCTAGAGACAAGCAGCTCTTCGTTCGCATCGCAGATCCTCCTCCCTCCTCGCTGGGGTGATCCAGTGCTGAGGGCATGGTGAGTGGTCCACATTCGACTGTTGCTTGGGCCCAGTATATGAGTTCGCGGAGCCAAGTCAATGAACGCCCAGTTTGTGGCAAGCTGTGCAGCAGACAAAAGGGCGCAGCGGTTGGGGCCCGGGATGCCATCTCTGGCCTCATTATTTGGACTCCTACGGGAAGGTGGTGGTAAATTGCGCACGGAGGGACGGCCATGAGACCGCTGGCATTTTGCCTCTTTCTCAGCGGACTGCTGGTAGGTGCAGCGCAGGGTGGGGAGCCTTTTCTTCCTCCCCAAGCAATCGGGAAGCTCAAAAGCATTGAGCGGCGCGGCGACTTCGTCATCTTCCATGCCCAGCGGGCTTCAGTGCGCATCAACTTCGTGAGCGACTCGATAGTGCGGGTCTTCGTAGACCAGTATCGGCGGTTCGAGGACCGGCCCTCGGCCCGGGCGGTATTTGACGGCAACAAACACCAGGCGGCGATCCCGTTTGATTTTGAGGAGACACCGTCCCACGTGGCGATGAAAAGCGGCCGGCTGCAAGTGACCATCCAGAGGAGCGATCCCTTGCAGTTCATCTTCCAGGGGGTGGACGGTCGCCCTCTCACCCGCATTGTCAAGCCGTTGCTGGTCGGTGGCCTTCACTCCGACTACAACATGGCGCGCTTCGAAATCGCTGCGGACGAGCAGTTCTACGGGCTGGGAGAGCGATTCCATAGCTTCAACCATCGCGGCCGGGAAATCACTCTCCACAACGTTGATGCTATCAACCAGCCGCAGGATTACAACTATTACAGCATTCCATTCTTTCTGAGCAGCCGTGGGTACGGCATCTTCTACAACAACACTTGGCAGACAAGATTCCGTTTTGGCAGCGAGGTGCCGGACGAACTCTCCTTTGAATCACCGGGGCCGAATGGCGATTTCTTCTTCATCTACGGACCCTCGCCGCGCGAAATCCTGTTGAACTACGTCTACTTGACCGGCTGCCCGCCGTTGCCGCCGCGCTATGCGCTGGGGCTCTGGCTGGGCGATTTCCCTTACGAGGATCAGGAGCGAATTCCTCGCATCGGGCAGGAATTCATCGAGCACCAACTCCCCTGGGACAACTTCTATCTCGATTATGAATGGGCCAACACCTTTTTCGATTTCACATTCAGTTCTGCCACCACGCCGCATCCTGAGGACCTGGCTGCCTGGTTCCGCCATCATCACCGCCAACTGGCCTTGATCGAGACTCCTTTCGTCAACGCCGAGTGCCCGCTCTACGCGTCGGCACTTGCACGAAAGCTTTTCTGCGACCCTGTGAGCGCTTGGTGGCACACGCCCACCTACTCCGGGCAGATCGATTTTTCAAATCCAGAGGCGGGGCGCTGGTGGTGGCAACTCCATGAACCTCTGGTGAAAATGGGTGTCAGTTTTTTCGTCACTGACGACGGCGAGTTCACGCGGGAGAAGGCTCTTGACTTTGACGGTGTGAGCGGCGGGGAGTTGCACAATTACTATGGTCTGCTTTATGCGCGGGGCATGTTCGAAGAGATGGAAAAATTCTCCAGCCTGCGAGGATTCATCTGCTCGCGCTCGGGGTTCGCCGGCTCCCAAAAATACGGGACCTTCTTTGCTGGTGACCAGGACACAGACTACCGCAACCTGCAAAAGGTGACTCGCGCGGTGCTGTCCTCGGGCCTCTCCGGTATGCCGCTCCTGCGGACGGATCTGGCGGGGCTCTTTGGCGAACTGGATACCCAAAGTTACACGCGATTCACCCAGTCGCAGGCGCTCCATCCGATGCTCATGCTGTTCACGTACATTCCGTCGAACGTCTCCTCCAACACTTACGCGGGCAAGCTCGACCGTCGCCCCTGGGTTTACGGCGAGGAGTGTCTGCAGAACTTCCGTAAGTATCTTCAGTTGCGGCACAGTCTGGTCCCCTATTTGTATACTCTGGCGGCGGAAGCCCACGCGGCGGGCACGCCGATGGTGCGCCCTCTGCTGTTTGAGTTCCCCGAGGACGCACAAAGCTGGGGCGTCGAGGACGAATATCTGGTGGGCAAGGATCTGCTCGTCGCCCCCGTTATGGCTAAGGACACCTTCGCGCGCGAGGTCTATCTTCCCGCCGGGGCCGAGTGGGTGGATTTCTGGTCGGACCGCGTCTATCCCGGGGGCCGGAAGATCACCTATGACGCGCCGCTGGACGTTCTGCCGCTGCTCGTGCGCCGCGGGGCGATTGTGCCCTATCAAGATCCCCTTTTGACGCTCGTTGACCACCCGTATCCCGAACTGACTTGGCGGATTTACCCTTCGACCGAGACCCGGCGCTTCGTGCTTTATGAGGACGATGGGCTGACGCAGGACTACAAGAAGGGAATTGCCGTGCGGACGGAGCTTACCGTGACCGGGGGCGAAGGGCTCGAGATTCGCATCAAGGCCGACGGCCAGCGCGATCGCAAACACACTCTGGAGGTCCACCTTCTGGCGAAGAGGCCGCAGACTGCCACCGTGGCAGGCAGGAGGGTCAGGGTGCAGGAAGCGCGGCGAGCAAAACTCTCGCCTGGTGCGACCGCGGCCACCTGGGATGAAGCCCGGAAAACCCTCACTGTGCTACTCCCGCGGCTGCCTGAGGAGGGAATCATCGTCCGCGCCGAGTGACTCTGTGCACGGGCGTGGGAAGAGAACCGGCGATTGAGACCTTGCCCGACAAGCCTGCCGAGTGTGTGAGCAGACGCTGTGTTGTACCGGCGGTCTGTGATCGCCGTCTTTGATTATCAGGCGCTTCGGCGCTCCCCGACCGAAAGCGTCGGGGCAGGCCCCCAGGCCCGCTACAGCGGGTAAGACCCAGTTGTCACACACACTCTGCCGGCCTGCCACTGCTTCCCGTACCGCTTACTGTGGTACAGCCTTTCCCTCGCGCTTCATTTGCTCGATCTCCAACCCGCCGCTGCGGGGCTCCCACCAATCCAGCACCTTTTCCCCCGCCACGAACCCCGTGGGCCGATAAACGCGCAGTCGCAGTCGAAGTGACTTCGTGTTCGCCGGTTGCCAGGTTGCCTCGAGGGATTGTGGTGGGCCGATTTCGGGCAGGCTCTTTTCGCCGCCCGCGAGCTTCGCGTTATCGTCGTCGCGCAGCTCCCATTCCACGCGATAATTCCGCAGAATGTACGAGGGAATCTCGTCCGGCCCTCGGCGTTCGAGGCGGGCGCGGAAGCCTACGGGCTGGCGCGCCGGGTTATATTGCCATTCCACGCTCAGGTGCGCCGGAGCGTTTTCCTCCTGCCACACCTGGAAGGAAGGTCGCCGCTGGCGGTTCTCGTCCACCACGCCGTGGTCCACGTATCCTGCGGTTTGGCCCGGCCAGAGGTTGCGGTGCGAGCGGTAATCCTGGTAGCACCACATGATGACCCCGGCAATCCAGTCTTGCTTGCCGAACGCGGCCATCTGCTCGCGAAAGATGCGCGCGCGGAGCCTGTCCGCAGCCCTGCTGTTCGGCGCGAAGACTCCCACCGCCCCCATCTCCGAAATGATGACCATCTTGTCGGGATAGCCGCGCTTGATGCGCTCCATGACCGCGGGCAACAGCTCCGCGGGCCCGTGCCAGGTGCCGAAGTACTCGTTCCACATGATGAAGTCGGCGAGGCTAGCTGCGTTGTCCGCAGGATTGTCAACGAAGGCGATGCGGTCGTCGGCGTAGCTGACGTAGCGTGTGGGGTCCAGTTGTTTGATGAAGTCATACATCGCCTTGAAGTAGGCGCGGCCGCCGGGCGTGTCGGTGGCGCTCTCGTTGCACACGCTCCAGGCAAAGATGCTCGGGTGGTTGTAAGCCTGCTCGATCATTTCCCGCATCATCTGCTGGGCGAGCTGGATGACTTGGGGGTCCGACATCTGCTGTTCGCTGAACTGCCACATGGGAATTTCCGGAATCAGTAAGATGCCGTGGCGGTCGCAGTAGTCGAGAATGGCGGGGTGCTGCGGGTAGTGGACCGGTCGGGTCAGAGTGGCCTGCAATTTCTTCATCTCGTCGTAGTCGCGACGCATGGTGCCGGGGGTCTCGGCCAGCCCTTCCCAGGGCGATTCTTCATGGCGCGTCAGGCCGGTCAGGCGCACGAGCTCCCCGTTCAGGTAGAGGCGCCGGTCGCGAATCTCGACCGTACGCGCCCCGAAATTGTCGGTGAGCGAATCAAGTTGGTTATCGCGGGCGTCGAAGAGTCCGACCTCCATCCGGTAGACCTTGGGATCGTCAAAGTGCCAGAGTTGGACCGGATCCAGGCGCAGCGTGAGCGTGACCTCCTGGGCTCCGGGCTTCAGCGTCAGAGTCTGCTCGGCAGTCGCGGCTGCGGGACTTCCTTCCGGTGGCCAGGCCTTTAACACCACCTTGGCGGGCAAAGGCTTCTTCGCGAAGCTTTCCAGAAAAACGCGGTCGGTGACGCTGGCTGTGCTGCCTTCGAGCTTCACGCGGATTTGTTGGCGGCGCACCAGCGCGGCGTCGTTCACCGTCAGCCAAACATCGCGCACGATTCCCCCGTAGTGCCACCAGTCGTACCAGATGTTCTTGCCGGCGCGGCCCTTCATCGCCCAGCCCGGAATCGATTGCAGGGTGGGCTGGTTGTTGATTTCGACGGCCAGATAATTGAGCCGTTGCAGATGCGGAGTGGCGTCAAAGGAATATGCCGTGTGTCCGCCTTCGTGCCTGCCGAGTTCCGCGCCGTTCAGCCAGACGCGGGACTTGTAGAACGTCGCGCCGAAATGAACCTCGATGTGCTTGTCCCGCAATTCATCGGGGACCGTGAACGTTTTGAAGTACCACGCCGTGCCCTCGAAGTCCTCGTACTTGCCGATGTTCCAGGTGTGCGGCACGCGGACCGTTTCGGTGCCCGCAGGCATCTGGCTTGGCCAGCCCTGCTGCTGGCCTTGCTGCGTGGGGTCGGTCTTGAATTGCCATTCGCCGTTCAGATCGATCCGCGTGGAAGCCTGCGCGCGCGGGAGCGCGAAGACCAGCAGAAACGTCCAGGCCAGGAGCGCTCTGCTTATCGCGCGTACATAAGGTTTCACAGACATAGATCACCTCGCGGGGACACGGAAGCAAGATACAGCAGCACGGGGGATTCTAGTTGAGGGGGCAACAGGAGGGAAGGGTTAAGTGCGTAATACCGCCAACGCTTGTTTCCGTGGGAGTGAGCAACCGGTT
>JALHUF010000033.1 GCA_022866195.1 Terriglobia bacterium | reverse complement strand
GGTGTCACCCTGAGCGCCAGCGAAGGGTCTCGGGATCTGCCGACCGCCTCCCTCGGCGAGGCGCACCTCACTAGCCCCGGCGTGGCGATGGGCACGGTAGCCTACATGTCGCCGGAGCAGGCGCGGGGCGAAGAACTCGACGCCCGCACCGACCTGTTCAGTTTTGGCGCCGTGCTCTACGAGATGGCCACGGGCAACCAGGCCTTTTCGGGCACCACTTCGGCCATCATCTTTCACGCGATTCTCGGTGAGGCGCCCGCTTCGGCAATTCAATTGAATCCTGACTTGCCGCCCAGACTCGAAGAGATCATCAACAAGGCGCTGGAGAAGGACCGTGACCTGCGCTGCCAGAGCGCGGCGGAGCTGCGCGCTGACCTGAAGCGCCTGAAACGCGACACGGAATCCGGGCGGGCTGTAGCGGCGGGTTTACCCCGCCATATCGAGCGTGGCGGCGTAAAGCCGCCTCTACGTCGCCGGCTGGCGATTGCCCTGGCCGCCGCTGTCGTCATCGCCGGGGCGGTTCTCGCCTATTGGCTCACGCGCCCGCTGCCCCCACCGAGGATCACGCGCACTGTGCAACTGACCAACACCGGCCGGCAGAAGACGGATCACCTGGCGACCGACGGCCTGCGGGTTTACTTCTCGGAAGCGGTTGCTGGCCATTATGTGCTCCACCAGGTGTCCACTGTGGGCGGAGAAGTGGCGCCAATCCCAACGCCGGTTGAGGACGTCTTCATCTGGGACATTTCGCCAGGCGGTGCAGAGCTTCTCGTTGACACCCCTGTTGGGGTGGAGGACGAGCGTCCTCTCAGAATTATGCCCACGCTGGGTGGCTCACCGCGGACGGTCGGCAACATATTGGCTCACGACGCGAGCTGGAGTCCGGATGGCCGCAAGATCGTCTACGCCAACGGCAAGGATCTGTATGTAGCCAACGGGGACGGAAGTGATTCCCGCAAGCTCGTCACGGCTTCCGGGCGGACCTCGTGGCCGCGCTGGTCTCCCGACGGTACGCGTTTGCGCTTCACCGTTGTGCAATACGAGCCGCCAAGTAACACGCTGTGGGAAGTGTCCGCCGACGGAACCAATCCACATCGCTTGCTGCCCGGTTGGAACAACCCGCCCGACGAATGCTGCGGCAACTGGACGGCGGACGGGGAGTATTTCGTTTTCCAGGCATATCAAGAGGGGCGGTCAAATCTCTGGGCCAGTCGCGAAAAGTCCAGCCTGCTTCGGAAGGCAGGGCGCGACCCCGTGCAGTTGACAGACGGCCCGATGGACTTCTGGAGTCCTCTCCCCAGCAAAGATGGAAAGAGGCTGTTCGCCGGGGGTGCTCAACGCAGAGGGGAATTGGTGCGGTACGATGCGAAATCACAGCACTTCGTTCCGTATCTTTCCGGCATCTCCGCTGACTGGGTGGAGTTCTCCCGGGATGAGGCGTGGGTCGTTTACGAGACCTTCCCCGAGGGAAGTATTTGGCGGAGCAAAGCAGACGGTAGCGAGCGACTCCAGCTTACATTCCCACCTGTGCATGTCCTGACGCCGCGCTGGTCGCCCGACGGCAAGCGCATTGTGTTCATGGGGCAAGGGCCCGGTGAATCTTGGAAGATCTATGTGGTCTCGGCCGAAGGCGCAGCGCCACAGCAGTTGATCCTAGGCGGAGGCGATGAAATCGACCCGCAATGGTCACCGGACGGGAACCGGGTGCTCTTCGGACGGTGGCTATTGATGGCAGCAGGTAAGCCGTTTGCTCTGCATCTGCTCGACTTGAAGACGAACCAGGTCTCGACCCTACCGGGGTCGGAAGGGCTGCGCTCGCCGCGCTGGTCTCCGGACGGGCGCTACGTCGCGGCATTTGGCGCGAATGCCACGACCCTCATGCTCTTCGACTTCAACACGCAGCAGTGGGAGCAATTGGCCGGGGGAAGTTTCGGGTATGACAACTGGTCCAAAGATGGAAAGTACGTTTATTACTGGAGCAATCCGGAGGGCGCACCGGGCATCTTTCGGGTGGGGATTCACGACCACAAGGTGGAACGAGTAGCGAGCCTGGAAAAATCTCAATTCACGGGGAACAGCGGGTTTTGGCTCGGCTTGGCTCCGGACGATTCCCCTCTGCTGCTGCGCGATACCAGCATCCAGGAGATTTATGCCCTGGAGTGGGAAGCGCCGTAAGAGCAGGGAACAGGTTACAGGGGACAGGGAACAGGCTGAGGTGGAGACGCCACGGCGGGGTGTCTTGGCCAAGGAGACGTTCCAGCGGAACGTCTTTACACAGGTCGGCGGCGAGGACGCCGCCGCTACAGGTTGAAAAGCCGCAGTCCGTCGGTTGACGGGCTGCGCTGCAAGTGGTGGCAACCGCAGGCAACAGGGGGAAGTCTAGTCGGTCTTGCTCCAGTCTTCGGGGGCACCACTTTCCTTGAAATCTTTTTCGAGGTCTTCCAGGGCTTTCTGCGCCTTAGCGGTTTGGGCGCGCTTGCTCTCCACTTCCGCGCTCTTAGCTTTCACCTGCGCATCAAGATCGCTCTTGGCGTCGGGAGAGAGTTCCCGGGCCTGCTGAATCTGTAACAAGCTCAGTTCGTCTTCCGCCAGCCGCTGCAATTCTTCGGCGTCCGCGATTCGTTGCTTTGCCGCTTTGAAGCGGCCCTGCCAGTAGTCGCGGGTTTTTTGCTTATCTTCCGGCTTCGGCTCCTCGGCTGGCGGCGGAGCGCTGGCTTCCTCCGGCGGAGTGGCTGGCGGCTCCGCTGCTTGCTCGGCCGGCTGTTCGCCCGGCTGCTCAGCCGACTCCGAGGGCGATGTCGTGGCTTTGGGTTCCTCTACCGGACGCGGGGGCAGGTCCTCGTCGGTGACGACCTTGACGGCTTTCTTGGTTTCTTTAGCGCGCTTCGCCCGCTCCTGGCGCGCCAAATCTCCCAGGCTTTGCCCGATGGCCACAGAACTAGCGAGCAAGATCAGAAGACCGACAGCGGCCAGGATAAGAGTCTTCGTTTTCATAGCACCTCACTCGTCCCGAACGCCAGCAATCGCGCCGCGATTCAATCCCTGCCCGCACCCAGGGTCATCTGCCCGACACCTTGCGGGAAAAAGTGCCGGAAGCTACCGCAGCCAGCCCGCCGGGGAGCCTTCGCGGCGCAGTTGGTCGCGCAGATCTTCGATGGCCCGCTCGTCGTCAGCGATATCCTGCTTCTTCTTCGCAATGTCGTCCTGCAGCTTGTTTACGTCCGAGCGGAAGGACGGAGTACTAGTCTGTTCCAGGGTCTTCTGCGGGTCCGGATAGTACTGCATATCGCCCTGAGCGAGCTTCTGTTCGAGAACGCTGAGCTGGCGGCGGTGCGTATCCAATCGGGCCTGGAGTTTGCCCGTTTCCTCGCGGTAGTACTTCTCGTCGTGGACAGCCTCAGTTTCCCCGGTCGCGGCCCCGGTGGCCTTCGCCGCCTCGCCGCCTGCCGGCTGCTTTGTGGGCTCCGCCGACATCTCGCCAGCCACCGTCAATCCAGCGGCGGCCGGGCGGGCTGGAAGGTTGTCGTTCGAGAACTCCTTCACGGGCTTCCTTGCTGCCTTCGCGCGTTGGGCCTTCTGTTGGCGGGCCAAGTCGCCAAGCGAAAGCGCTTCCTGTGCGTGGGCAAGCAATCGCCCCACTCCAGAAAACGCCAGCATGGCTACAGCCACAACGAGCACTCTTTTGAAGCTCATAAACACCTTCCCATCAGCCTGGCGAGCCATCCCTTTCGCTTAATCTACGCCTTCGAGGCGGCAAAATCAAGCAGCACCTTTGCTTGCGGCCCCGGGCACCACTTTGGTCGCCTCCGTATCCTGCTTGGAGCGCCCGCAGCCGCACCCCCCCGCTTCGCCGCCCACCTGGATAGAGGCTTGAGGGACGCCGGAGGTTGCCCTTACCGGATATAATGCCGGACTGGACTCATGAGCAGCTTTTGTGATTTGCTTTGCTCTGGTATTTACTGGAGTCGAGCTTTGCGGACGCCTGTCTGGCCACCTGCGAGCCGGAGGGCAACCAGGACGGAACAATCATGCCCATTCATAGCGTCTACACACTCTCCAAGGATGATCCAGAAGCCCGGAACTGGCTGGGGTTTTTTCGCCGCCACGGGTACAGCGCCCTGACGGACCTGACGATTGAGCGCGTCTTCTGGCTGGAAGGGGACGTCAAGGTGGAGCGGCTGCTTCCCTTGCTGGTGAATCCTCTTTACCAGGTTTCCGCGCCGGAGTCCCAACTGGACCCGGCACAGGGCCCCATCGTTGAGATAGCCTACCGGCCGGCGGTGACCGACCCGGAGACCCCATCCATCCTGGCGGGCGCGCGGGCGCTCAGCGAGACGGGCCTGGTATTCGCCCGGCTGAGCCGGCGCTATCAGTTCACCGGGCTGGACGAGGCCGAAGCGCGGAAAGTCGCCGCGCGCTTTCTCTACAACAAGATCGTCGAACGCGTGCGCGATCCCAAGGAGGTCGTCACCACGCTGCGTCCCACCGGAACCCCTGACCCCGTTCATACGATCTCGCTTCTCGGCCTGAGCGACGACGAACTGGTGGAGCTGTCAAAAAGGTGCTCCTGGTACGCGCCGTTGTCGCAAATGAAAGCCATCCAGGCCCACGAGGCGGCCCAGGGCCGACCCCACACGGACGCGGAAATCGAAATCCTGGCACAGAGCTGGAGCGACCACTGTTATCACACCACCTGGAAAGGCCTGGGACTGCTCAAGAGATTGTCGGACGCCACCGCCCGCATCAACCATCCGCTGGTTGTTTCGTCTTTCAAGGACAACGCCGGCGGCATTGAGTTCTACGAAGACTGGGTGGTGACCATCAAGGGCGAGACACACAATTTCCCCAGCTCCATTGCCCCCTTCGGCGGCATCGCCACCAAGCACGGCGGCGTGATTCGCTACTCGCTGGGCTTTGGGAAGGGCGGCTACCCCATTGGCGGCTCCACCATCATGGGCACGATGGACCCGCGCATGCCCGAGGACGCCGTCCCCCCGGGCGCCCTGCACCCGCAGTTGATTGTGACGGAATCCATCCGGGCGACGGCTTACTACATGAATCCCATGGG
>JALHUF010000342.1 GCA_022866195.1 Terriglobia bacterium | reverse complement strand
TCTCCGCTATAGCCACGCCCGCGCAAAAGCCCCTGACAGAAGTGAAAATCGTAGACCTGCTGCGCAGCGGAGTGACCAGCCGGCGCGTAATCATGTTGGTGGAGGAGCGCGGGATTGACTTCGAGCTTACAAATGACTACATCGAGGTTTTGCGGACGGCAGGAGCGGAAGATTCTCTAATCGAGGCTCTGCGTAAGGCCAAGCGCGTCAAACCCTCCTAAAGCCAGCCGCCCCCTGCAACGCAGTAAGCAGGTAGCGCGGACCTGTCGTTTAGGTCCGCGGCTTTTTGTTGTCAATTGGGGACGAACCGCAGACCTCCAAAACAGGTCTGCGCTACCTGCCCAATGTGTTGGGTGACGCACGCCTCGCCTGGGGCGCGGCGTGCATACACACTCAGCCTTGAGGATGGAGGTTCCCGTTGCCGCCCGCTTTGCTTCTCGCCTTTTGAACGAAATTAAGCTGCGTGATTAGCTGTGCGATCACTCGCGTCACCCGGCGCAGCCTCTCCGTCTCATTCCGCAGAGGCAGGATCTGCTGCTTGAATTCGAGTTCCAGGGGAAGCGGGGCGGCGATGCGGAAGGAGAGATGTCGGTACGGCTGAGGAAGATGAACCGGCATGTCCGTGGACTTATGCAATCGCTGGAGAGCCTGCCGAAACAGTTCAATCGCGTGCTGGGCTTCCTGCTCGTCGGGAATATCGGCGTCGACATCGTCATCGAAGAACTCCACGCTGCCGCGCAAATACGCTTCCTCTTCGTTGGTGTAAAGCACCTCGAAGCGTCGGCTGCCCACCGTGAAGAGATCCATCCGCCCATCCGCGTATTTGCGAGTGACGTTAATAATGCGCGCCGTGCATCCCACAGTCCGCATCTCCTGGTCTTTGGCCAGGAGAACTCCGAACTCCTGCTGGCCCCCACCCGTGGACTTGGCTTTCAGGCACTCCCCGATCAGGAGCTTGTAACGTTCTTCAAAGATGTGCAGGGGTAAGGGCGCCTCAGGGAGAAGCACGGTCTCCAAAGGGAAGAGGGGAAGCAGGAAATCGTCCATGGGCCGACCTCCTCGGCGGTGTCGGGAGCTACAGCCGCTCGCCGCGGCAGCCAACCGCCCGCCGGCGGGGCAAGAGTTCACGAGCACGTGGAACCGTGTAATCCTCGCCTGAACACTGGAGGTTACTCTTGCTCAAGCGCCGGAATTATAACACCCTGCGCCGTCGTGATCCCACGGCGGCGGGTCAGCCCTGCGTTGCCTGGCGCCCCGGCCTACGAAGGCTGGGGAGTGGGTGGCTCTTCGAGGCTTTGGCTGGCGTCGACCAATAGCCACAGCGCGCCGGCGGCGAGCGTTACCAGGGCGGCAAAGCTCAGCGCTTGGTTCCAGCCCACGCGCGTGGCAATGGCGGCGGTGACAATCGGCGAGAGCCATCCGCCCAGATTGCCGAACATGTTCATAAAGCCGGAGAGAGACCCGGAATATCTTTTTGTGAGGTCGTTGCAGGCTGCCCACCAGGTGGTGGTGGCAAACAGGTTGAATCCGGCGGCGCCTGCCAGAAGCAGGATGGCCAGTATGTTGTTCTCGGTGTGGCCGCCGGCCCACATCAAGCCTGCCGAGAACGCTGCGCCCAGCCACACAGCGCTCTGGCGCCCACGCCGCTTGCCGAATCGCGCGACCGCGCGGTCTGAGACCCACCCACCCAGCGGCGCGAGCAGGGCGATGGCTAGAAAAGGCGTGGATCCCCAGAATCCCCCTTGTTTCACGGTAAAGCCGCGCACACGCGTCAGTTAGATAAAGAACCAAGTGTAGAAAATGTAAGCAGCATAGGCGATGCAAGAATAGCTGAGCACCAGGGCCCAAACCGAAACCCGGGAGAGCATGCGGCCCCAGGGGGCACCTTGGTGCCGGGCCGTGGGGGCTTGGAGTACAGCAGCGTCCCGTGTTTCGCCCGCATGAATTAGCGCCAGTTCCGCAGCGTTGACGCGCGGATGTTCCTCCGGCCGGTTGGTCGCATAGAGTCGCCAAACGAGAGCTACTGCCACTCCCACCACTGCACAGGCGTAGAAATAAGACCTCCAGCCCCAGCGTGCCATGAGGCTGGTGATGAACTTGTGCGTGAGCGCGCCGCCCACGCCGATGCCGAAAAGGAATAGGGCATTGCCGATGCCGCGCTGGCTGGCGCCCATCCAGTAGGCCACAATCTTGTTGGAATTGGGAAACGCAGCCGCTTCTCCCACGCCGATGAGGAAGCGAACGATGGCAAACGACCAGGCCAATCCAAACCAACCCACCAGAGGCAGGCGCGGCGCTATCGCTGTCCCCGCCGTGAAGAGCGACCACCACAGGATGGCCACCGTCATCACCCCGCGCGGGCCGTATCGGTCGCCCACCCATCCTCCCGGCACCTGAAAGAGCGCGTAGCCCAGGACGAAGGCGCTCAGAACCCACCCCATCGTTTCGTCGTTGAAGAGGAACTCCTTCTGGATGTATCCCGCGGCAATACTGAGGTTAAGTCGGTCAACATAAGTCAGCCCCGAGATGACTGCGAGCAGGGCGATGATGTGCCAACGCACGCGGGTGGGGCCGGCTGCCGAGGGGCCGGCACCAGCTTGCGGCGCAGCGGGCATCTGGCCGAGACTATGAGAGGGCGCATCTGAGGGTTTCATGATGGTTGCGGGCGGGCCGGCCTCGTCTCCCGCAGACCGGCCAAAAGACGCATCAATGTAACACAGAAACTGCGCGGCGAGGGTGCCGGCATCGCACGCGGATTGCGGCTCCGCGTTCGGACGTGGACGAAAGCTTCAGCCCCACATGCGGGCGCCCGCAAGGGGGATGTCAGGCGATCAACGCCCGGAGGTACACTATGGCTTTCCGGATGTCCTCGGTCTGCTGAGGGCCCTCAATCTCTCGCTCGATAGTGATGGGGCCGCGGTAATTCAATTCTTTGAGGCGCCGAATGAGCCGCGGAAAGTCCACCTTACCCTGACCGATGGGCACTTCCTCGCCTAGCCGATGCGGGTCCGTCGGGTAGAGGCCGTCTTTCGCGTGGATGCCTCGCACGAGCGTCCCAAACACATCGAGAGCATCCACCGGGTTCGCCTTGCCATAAAGAATCAGGTTGGCGGGGTCCAGGTTGACGCCCTGATTGTCGAGGCCCACGTCCTGCATCGTGCGCAGCAACGTGATGGGCGTTTCCTGCCCGGTCTCGTAGAGAAAGATCTGCCCGTTCCTCTTGCAGTGACTCACCACTTCCCGGATGGCTTGCACAGTCTCCCTGTAAACCGGGTCATTCGGATTCTCGGGGATGAACCCGCAGTGGGTATGGAGGGCCGGAATGCCGCATTGCTGGGCGAAGTCCGATGCCCGCTTGAGGTGGTCGATCCT
>JALHUF010000341.1 GCA_022866195.1 Terriglobia bacterium | reverse complement strand
CCACGGTCTTTGCCATGGACGGCATCGATACGACCGACCCCGAGATGGGCGGAGCGACGTTTGCCAACTTCAACGTGGATGCCATTCAGGAAGTCCGCTCGAGTTCCGGTGTCATGCCCGCGGAAATCGGCCACGGCGCCGCCGGCTTTACTGAAGTACTCACCAAATCCGGCACCGCCCAGGTCCACGGCTCGGCCTTTGAATTCCTGCGCAACGCCGCCTTCGATGCCCGCAATTTCTTCGACCGGCGCAGCTTCGTGAGCCCGAGCCGCCTTCCGCCCTTCGTGCGCAACGAATTCGGCTTCACCATCGGCGGCCCGGTGGTCGTTCCCGGGCTTTACAGCCGCCGCGAGCGGACGTTCTTCTTCGCGCAATACCAAGGCTTCCGCCAAGTGCTCGGCACCACGCAGGTCATCGCCGTTCCTATGCTCGAAGAACGTCAAGGAAGCGACAGTTCAGCTTTCCCGGGCGACATCCTCCAGGTTCCCGTCAGCCCCAAGATCGCGCCTGTTTTGGCGCGCTACCCCCTGCCCAACGATCCGCAGGGCCCTTACGGCGCGCGCACCTATGCCACCTCCTCCAAAGTTTCAACCGTCACCGACCAGTTCTCACTCCGCATTGACCGCAACATTTCCGATAAAGCTCGCCTCGTTGCCCGCTTCAATCTCAACCAGCTTACCGGACCGCTCACCAACCCCAACCAGACGGTGATTGATCCCAGCTTCGCCATCCGTTTCTTCGACCACCAACGAAACGCGGGGCTCGCTTACACGCGCGCGATAACCCCGAATTTCACCTCGGAGTCCTCCGTCGGTTTCGTGCGCAGCACGCCCTTTTTCCCGGCGACCAACTTGACCCAGCCAGCGATCAAGTTTGGTGATGCTCTGTACGAACCTTTCAATTCGGCGGCGGGGTCGCAGGTTGGGTCTTTTGGGGACCTCTTTCAGGTGCGGCAGAATTTCACTTGGCTGCGTGGTGCTCACACGTTCAAGATGGGCTTCGAGGCGCGCTTCAACCGCGACGCCACGATATGGGGCATGGGGCCCAACGGCGAGTACACCTTCGGGGGCGGCACTGCTTATGCGCCGGTGGAGATTCCTTCCGCCAGCGGCACCCACGACATTCACGTCGGTGACCCGCTGCCGGACACCCTCACCGGTTTCCTGACCGCCACACCGTATTCCTACACCGTCTCCGTGGCCGGGCCCGGATTTGCCCAGGGGGCACACATGGGCGAGAGTGCTATCCGCCGCGAAGCCTACAACGCCTATTTTCAGGACACCTGGAAGATCACTCCCCGTTGGACACTGAACTACGGCCTCCGCTATGAGCTGGACACCCGCATCCGCGAAGCGAAGCACCGCACCTCAGTACCGCGACTCCTTGGACTAGATGGCCAACCGGCACGCAGTTGGGACGAGGGTGCGCGGCAGAGGTTCCTATTCTATCCTCAGCCCCCCTACGGCATGGACTGGCGAGGGTGGGGCCCGCGTGCGGCGCTCGAGTGGCGCGTCGCGAACCGCACTCTCCTGCGCGTGGGTGGCGCCATCACGACCCTTCTTCCTAATCTTTGGCAAGACAACGCCCTTACGGGCGGCATCCCCTTCGTCTTCAACCCGTACGTTACTGCCAGTTCGGGGGCGCCGGTGCCGTTCGAAAACGTCGTCACCCAGTTCAGCCTTCCCCCGGTCCTGACGCCCGAAGGGTTCCCCGTCTTTGTTACGGGAAGCACGATGGATGTTCCGGCCAATACCGAAATTGACCTCCAGCACTTCCAGGAAGACTTGGCCGCCATGACGCCGGGGAACCAAATCCAGCCTCTGCTCCTCTACAGCATGTCGTCGGACTTCCGCAACGGTTACGTAGGAAGCTACACGGTGGGCTTCGAGCAGGAGTTGGCAGACGTCAAACTGGCCGCTGCCTACGTGGCGACCGTGGGGGTCAAGATCCCCGGCGTGAGATTCCCCAACGCGTACGGCGGCGCTGACCCGGACATTGCACGCTTCACGCGCATTGCCGCGACGGGCCGGGTGACGGGCGGCTTCGGGCCGCAATTCTTGATGACCAGCCCCTCGCACTCCACGTTTCATTCCCTGCAAGCCTCTGTGTCGAAGACCTCCCTGCGCGCGGGCTTGGGATTCCAGGCCAGCTACACATTCAGCAAATCGCTCGACGACTCCAGCGCCGTCCTCGGAGGCTTCTTTTCCAGTGGCGGCGCGGTTCTCCAGGCTTGGCCGCAAGACCCGCGGAATCCAGGGGCTGAGAAGGGCCCCTCGACGTACGATACCACGCAGGTGGTGGCGTTCAGTGTTATCCAGGCTCTGCCCCTGGAGCGCGTGCCCGGCCTGCGAGCGCTCGGCCGGCTCACCTCGGGGTGGCAAATCCTCAACATCTCCACTCTGGCCAGTGGGGCGCCTTTCTCGGTTTATTCGGGAGTCCAGCAGACGGGAGCAGGCGCGGGCAACGCTGATCGGCCGGACCAAATCGGCCAGCCCACTCTCTCCACCAGCCGAAAGATCAGAGAGGACTATTTCGGGCGCGGCGCGGACAATGCCTCATTGTTTTTCATTCCCATCGGAGTCCCCGGCGGCACCGGACCCAACCAGGGACGCTTCGGAACGCTGGGCCGCAACACCTTCCGTGGTCCTGCCTTCCATAACTTCGATGTGGCCTTGATCAAGGACACTCCCTTCGGTCGACGGGGCAGCAGCGAGGCGTTCACCCTCCAGTTTCGCGCTGAGTTCTTCAACGTCTTCAACTTGGTCAACTTCGGTCTTCCCGCCAATGTCGTGCGCGGCTCAGGCTTCGGCCTCATCAGCCGCACCGCCGGCACGTCCCGCCAGATCCAGTTCTCGCTCAAGCTGATCTACTGAATTGACTGATTGAGTCATCTGATCACTGAGCCATCGAGTGATCGGGCCGTTGGAAGAATGATTCGATGAGTCAAGGAAAGGGCTTTAGGTGTGATTCCTCGCGTCAGGTGAATTGGGAACGCCTCCGCGGGACCATTGCCCGTTTGAACGGTTCCTGGCAGGCGAAGCCAGCGAGGCAATTGACACCAGAAACTTGACAACGCCTGTCCCGCTCGGCGCCTGATTTGCTCTGCACTCGTGCGTATTGTTGTTCCACACGAAGGTTTCTTCCGGATGACTGCTGAGAGAGAAGGCCGTGATCGGTAAGACCATCTCCCACTATCGCATTCTCAAGAAGCTGGGTGGCGGCGGCATGGGCGTGGTCTATAAGGCCGAAGACACCAAACTCAAGCGCACCGTCGCCTTGAAATTCCTGCCTGAAGAACTCTCTAAGGACCGACAAGCCCTGGAACGATTTCAGCGTGAAGCCCGTGCCGCTTCCGGGCTCAACCATCCAAACATCTGCACGATCCACGACATTGATGAGTACGAAGGCCAGCCGTTCATTGCCATGGAGTTGCTTGAAGGGCAAACGCTGAAGCAGCGGATTGGCGTAGGGGCACGCCATGGCGTGCCCCTACAGACGGATACTCTGCTCGACCTCGCCATCCAGATCGCCGACGCCCTGGATGCGGCGCATGCAAAAGGCATCGTCCATCGCGACATTAAGCCAGCGAATATTCTCGTCACGACTCGCGGGCAAGCGAAGATTCTGGATTTCGGCCTGGCGAAGCTGACCCCTTCTGTAGCGGCGGCGTCTCGCCGCCGAGCCGGCGACGAGGACGTCGCCGCTACAACCGCGGAGACCGCCTCCCTCGACGAACAGCACCTGAGCAGCCCGGGCGCGGTGATGGGCACCGTGGCCCACATGTCACCCGATCAGGCGCGCGGGGAAGAACTCGATGCACGGACAGATCTATTCTCGTTCGGAGTCCTTCTCTATGAAATGGCCACAGGGAGGCAGGCTTTCTCCGGACCTACCTCGGCAGCCATCTTCGACCTGCCGGCCGTGCTGCCACGATGGCGGCGTCACGATCCGCGGGCGGGCGAAGCCCGCCCCTACCAGCCTTCCCCCCGTAGCGGTGCCCTTCAGGGCGGCACCTGTAGCGGCGGTCTATGATCGCCGGGAT
>JALHUF010000340.1 GCA_022866195.1 Terriglobia bacterium | reverse complement strand
CGCCATGAAGGCCTCGCGCCTGGACCCCATCGTGGCGCTTCATTACGAATAGGACTTTGGCCTCCAGCTCGGCGATTCCTCCCCGTCCCTCCCCCGTTAACTCGCCAGACAACTCGACGCCGGGCGTGAGCTTGCCTAGAATGTTCATTCAGTGTTCCGGCGAGAAACGCTCGCCCCTTGCAGACCGAAGCTCCAGCTATGGCACACCTCATTGAGATCCCTCAGGAACAACGGGACGAGCCGCCGGCCGGACCGCGCTTCCTCGGCGTCGAATGGCCCCGCTTCAGCGCCTGGCAGTGGAAAGTCCTGCTCATTCTGACGCTCGTCAACCTTCTCAACTACTTTGACCGCCTGATCGTCATCCCCATGTTCCCCTTCCTCAAGGACGCCTTTGGGGTGAGCGACTTCAAGCTGGGCCTGCTGGCTTCCATCTTCATCCTCGTGCACTCCCTGTCCGTGCTGCCTTTCGGGTTCTGGTCGGACCGCGGGCCCCGGCAGAAAATCATGGCCTACGGAGTGCTCTTCTGGAGCGTAGCCACCATGCTCTCCGGGGTGGCGACGACCTTCCGCTCCCTGTTGACGGCCCGCGCCCTGGTAGGGGTGGGCGAGGGCGCCTACGCCCCCGCGGGCACTGCCATGGTTTCTGACTGCTTCCCCCGCAGCTTCCGCGCGCGCGCGCAGAGCGTCTTCAACCTGGGAATGCTGGTGGGTGGGGTGATGGGGCTGGCGGCGGGCGGCGTGCTCTCGCAGTGGGTGGGCTGGCGGCACGTATTCTTCCTGGTGGCCCTGCCCGGATTCCTGCTGGCCGTGGCTGCCCACCGCCTGCGCGTGCCCGTCTCGCTTCCTCCGGAAAAGCCGCCCTCCATTACCAGCCTGCTGAGAATCCCCGCCTACCTGATGGTCCTGGCGGGCGGCATGTTCGTCGTGTTCTCCAGCGCGGCGTTCATCACCTGGGGGCCAGCGTTTGCCATGCGCTACCACGGCCTGACCGTGGCGCAGGCGTCGTCCTGGATCGGGCTCCTGGTGCTGGTGGGTTCAGTGGTTGGCGTTCTGTTGGGCGGCTACATTGCTGACACTCTCCAGCGTCGGTGGGTGTGGGGCCGCGCCGTCACCATCGGCGCCACCCTGCTGCTCGGCACGCCGCTCCTCTACTGGGCCGTAAGCACCGACTCGGTGTTCGAATTCTTCCTCTGCATTCTGGGGGCGACCTTCTTGTTGACCTGCTATCACGGGCCCGCCACGGCTGTCATCCACGACCTGACGCCCGAGCGCGCGCACAGCTTCGCGTTTGCGCTCTATCTGTTCGTCATCCACCTGTTCGGCGACGCCATGGCGCCCGCGCTGGTGGGGCGCGTCTCCGACCTCACCGAACTTCGGCACGGATTGCAGCTTGGCGTGGCCGCAAATCTGATGGCGGCTCTTTGCTTCCTCATCGTCGCCTATCTCATCCAGCGCCACGGACTTTTCAACGCCCGCCGCACCCCCTAGCGCCGCCGCCTCGGCGGCACAAGAGGTAGAGAGGCCGGCAGGAGACCGACGCTCCGGGCGCCGCTATCCAAACAGCGCCTTCAGAGTCTCCGTGTAGGGCTCGCGGGCGATGCCGCGTTCCGTGATGATGGCGGTGAGGTAGCGGTGCGGGGTGACGTCAAAGGCCGGGTGGCGCGCCTCGACGTTCTCGGGAGCGGTGGGCACGCCCGCCCAATGCGTCACCTCGCGGGGAGAGCGCTCTTCGATGGGGATTGCATCTCCGGAAGCGACGTGCAAGTCGATGGTCGAAAGCGGCGCGGCAACGTAGAAGGGGATGCCGTTTTCCTTGGCCAGCACGGCCAGGGTGTAAGTACCGATCTTGTTGGCCACATCGCCGTTCGCGGCGATGCGGTCGGCACCCACAATCACCGCCTGGATTTCTCCCTGCTGCATGAAGTGGCCAGCCATGTTATCGGTGATGAGTGTGACGGGGATATCGTCCTTGGCCAGTTCCCAGGCGGTCAGACGCGCGCCCTGGAGAAAGGGCCGCGTCTCGTCGGCAAACACTCTGATTTTCTTCCCCGCCGCCACCGCCGCGCGGATCACTCCCAGCGCCGTCCCGTAGCCTCCCGTGGCGAGCGCTCCGGCGTTGCAGTGGGTAAGCACGGTTCCCGCCTCCGGCAGCAGGGCCGCGCCGTGCTGGCCCAGCGTTTCGTTCGCGGCGATGTCTTCGGCCAGGATGCGCTGCGCTTCTTCCACCAGACGTGCCCGCGCCGCGGCGAGCTTCTCCGCCTCACTGCCTTCGTGCGCTAGAGACCTCTCAAGAACCTCGCGCATCCTCTTCACGGCCCAGAAGAGATTGACGGCCGTGGGCCGAGTCCTGGAAATCGTTTCCGCGATGGTTTCAAACTCAGCGCGCAACGCGGCAACGCTTCTGGCGGCTGATTGCTTCACTCCGAGCGCGATACCCATAGCCGCCGCGATGCCAAGGGCCGGCGCCCCGCGAATGACCATCGAGCGAATCGCCTCGGCCACTTCGCGGTAGTCGCGGCAAGTGCGGTAGACCTCTTCGGCCGGCAGCCGCGTCTGGTCAATCAGCCGCACGCCCTCTTCGGTCCATTCGATGGTTTTGAACATGCTTCTGTCCAAAGGAGGTTTTGTTTCCGAGGGACGATTATAGCAGCAAGGGGAAACCGTCCGTGGTCCGTTGTGAGTTGTCAGTTGTCGGCTGTCAGTGCTCAGGGGCAAGGGTAAGCCGGAGGTCACGGCGCAGGCTGCGCCCCGAAGCTGCGAGCTGCGCTGTGCGTCAGGCCACGAGCTCAAACAGCCCTTCGATCACCCGGTCAAGTTCCTCGGGACTGATTCGTCCCAATCGCTTTCCCAGGCGCTCCGTGGAGAGCGTACGGATTTGCGAGATCTTGACCCAAGATGGTTTGCGGAGTGTGGTGCTTTCGACCTTCAGGGCGAGTGGGAGATCGACCCGCTGAGGTTGGCTGGTGAGGGCCAGAGCAATGACGGTGCCCGAACGTTCGTTGAAGACGTCATGACTGATGACGAGGACCGGCCTCTTCCCCGCTTGCTCGCGCCCACGGGTAGGAGCAAGGTCCGCCCAGTAGATTTCGCCTCTCAGTATTCGGGCCAAGCGGGTTCACCAGAAAGGAGTTCCTCGGCGAGCGCTCGCTCCTGCTGGCTATTGAGCTTCCCAAGTTCTTCAACGAGACGCCGCCGCTTGCGGCGGGCGAGCATTTCGGCCAGCGCAGTTTGAACCACCCGGCTGCGGTTAGGGAACCGGCCTTCCCGCACCCAATGGTCAATCTCCCGCAGGGTCTCACTCTCGACCGTGATGGCGACTTTGGTGGTGGCCATGGTGTGATAGATTATCATACCGAGCGGTGGTTGTCCACTGTCACCTGGGCACCAGCGATTCTCAAAACAAAAGGGCCGGCGCAGAGCCTTGCCCGAAGAGCTGTTGCCTTCTGCCTTCTGCCTTCTGCCTTCTGCCTTCCGACTCCTGACTTCCGTTTTACACCAGTTCAATCTCGGCTCTCACCACGCCCTCTTCGGCGAGGCGCTCCAAGCGGAAGCCCAGCCGCTCGCAGACCTTCTGCATGGCGTAATTATCCGGCAGCATTTCGGCGGTGATTTTCCGGATCTTTTCCTCGCGCCCGATGGCCACCAGCCGGTGCACCAGTTCCGCGCCCAACCCGAGCTTCTGCACAGGGTCGGCGACGAGCACTCCGAACTGGGCCTCATCCGTGCCGGGCTCGCGGCTCAGTCGGGCCACTCCAAGGATCTCGTGCTCCCCGGTCTCCGGGTGTTTGTAGTCGGCCACCAGGGCCAATTCCCGGTCGTAGTCCAGAAAGCAGATGCGCATCAGCCGATCGTGCGCGATGCGTTGAGTGAGCGCGACCATGTGGAAGTAACGCATGTAAACGCTCTGCTCGGAGAGTGTCTCGTGGAATTTGACCAGCAGGGGCTCATCCTCAGGGCGCAGCGGGCGAATAGTGACCTCGGTGCCGTCCCGCATCGTCCACGGCGCCACATATTGCGACGGGTAGGGCCGGATGGCGAGTTTGGGCAGAGCGTCTTCGGTGACTTCCGGGCCGTGCAGAACGACGCGGGCGTCAAGCGCGATCAGCCAGTCTTCCGAAGCCAGCAGCGGATTGATATCGATTTCCTTGACCCAGTGCTGCTCCACCACCAGATAGCTGAAGCGCACCATAATTTGCTCG
>JALHUF010000339.1 GCA_022866195.1 Terriglobia bacterium | reverse complement strand
TCCTGGTAGAGACGGCCCAGATTCTCATAGGCCCCCTCATAGTGCGGGGCCAGCGTCAAGGCCTTTGTGAACATCGTTTCCGCGGCGCCGGGGTGGCCGGCTTGTGCCTCCACTACTCCCAGCAGGTTGTAGACCGCAGCCTCGTCGGGATACGTCTTCGTCGCTTTTGTCAATGCTTCTCGCGCGCCGGCGAGATCGCCCTGCTGGATGAGCTGCTGTGCTCGGGTCAGAGTTTCCTTCAGGGAGGAGGCGAGGGCCAGGGATGCGGTGGCGCAGAGGATGGCCGCAGCCAGACAAAGCAGCAACGGGATGACGCGACGATACGGGCCTATGCTCATCAAGGGCAAAGCTTACGCGTTGACGCTACGCGACCTCCACTCAAGGCCCGAATTCTAGCACTGTTTGTTAGCGTGGAAACGTGTGGCTGCGCCGCATAGGACCAGACCTTGCGCCGCTACGGCGGACGGCGGCTCCGGAAACGTGGTAGGAACTGGCCAGCCTGCGCGGCAGAAGGAGCCCCCGCCTCTACCTCCTTAGGTTAGAATAGCGGCCATGTCACAACCGTCTCCGGGCAAGATACCAATTGCATCGACTACTTCCACGTTGCCTTGTGCGCCGCAGCGGGCCCTCTACCGGCTCGCGCTGATTCTATGCGTGCTATTCGCCCTCACCGCCCGTCTGGCGGCGCAGAGCGTGTTCTGCGACGAACACCTGCGAGTGCTTCCGGGCTCAGCGCTGGAGAATGATTATCGCGATATGCTGTTTACCTACCTGGTTCGCCAGGCAGACCAGGCCGCCGCGAAACGCCGCGCGCGCCTGGCAGCCATCCAATCCGCAAAAGACCTCCGCGACTGGCAAAGCGTTAATCGGCGAAGATTCCTCGAACTCATTGGCGGGTTGCCCAGCGAGCGGATGCCTCTCAACGCGCGCGTGGTCGGGGAAGTTGTGCGCCAGGGCTACGTCGTGCGCAAGGTGATCTTCGAGAGCTTGCCGGAGTTCTACGTCACGGCCAACCTCTACATTCCCACGGAAGGCAAGCCTCCTTTCCCGGCGGTGCTTGCGCCGCTCGGCCATTCGCGGAACGGCAAGGCCTACGCGGTGTATCAACGTCTCTTCATCGGACTGGTCAAACGCGGTTACGTTGTTTTCACCTGGGACCCGCAGGGGCAGGGCGAACGGCTGCAATACTGGGACTTCCTCGCCGGCAGCCGCCGCTTGGAGTTCAACCAGCACGCGATGGCAGGGATACAGGAATACCTGTTGGGCCAGAACCTGGCACGCTATTTCATCTGGGATGGAATGCGCGCTCTTGATTACTTGACTGGCTTGCCTGAGGTTGATCCAGACCGCATCGGCGCCACAGGAAGCTCAGGCGGCGGGACTCTTACGACTTACATCTCTATGCTCGACCCGCGCGTTAAAGTGGCTTCCATTGTCACCTACATCACCTCGCTTCCCCAAAAGATCGAGAACCGGATCAACGATGCCGAATCTGATCCCGAGCAGGACGTGCAGGGACTTCTGGCGGCGGGAGTCGATCATCCGGAGATGGTCGGCATGATTGCGCCACGCCCGGTGTTGATCGGCGCGGCGGTACGCGACTTCTTCCCTGTCGAGGGCACGCGGCAGACCTTCCGGGAGTTGCGGGCTCTCTACACGAAGCTGGGAGTTCCCGAGCGTGTAAAGATGGTCGAGTTCGACCACCGCCATATGTACAGCCAGTCGCTGCGCGAGGCCACGACGGCCTGGTTTGATCGCTGGCTGAAGGGGATCGAGGTTGAGGTTCACGAGCCTCCTGTCGTGACCGAAGCCGATGCGACGCTGGAGTGTACACCCACGGGTCAGGTCGCCACCTCGCTGGGCGGCAGGCGCATGTGGGAATTCAATCGCGCGGAAGCTGAACGGCTCCTCACCAGGCTGGATGAGCAGCGGCGCGAGTCAGGATTTCGCAACAATATCCCGGCGAAAATTCGCCAGCGCCTAGCGCTGCCCAACCTTTCGATCGAGCCTCACGCACGAAAGCTGGCGGAAGTAGAAGCCGGCGAACTAACGGTTGAGAAACTATTGCTCGAAACCGAGCCGGGCATTGTGGTCCCGGTACGGATCATCTTCTCCAAGGCAAGTCCCCGGCCGGCGGCAGCGGTTGTCTATCTGCGCGATCGGTCGGGTGAGCTGGACAAGCCTGCAACTTATGAGGCGATTGCCCGGCAGGGCAAGATGGTTGCCGTGGCTGACCTCCGGGGATGGGGGGAAACCATGGCGCCCCGAAATGTTCCTGATGTGGGGGTGGCGTACTTTGACGCTTCCGGCGGCATGGACGCCGACTTCGCCTACGCGGGATTGTTCCTGGGGCGACCTCTGCCAGGGATGCGCGTCTGGGATGCGCTGCACGTTGTTGAGTATTTGCGCTCGCGCCCCGAAGTTGATCCAAAGCGGCTTGGCATCGCCGGCCGAGGTTGGGCGGCGACGATCGCGCTGTTTGCCGCCGCCGTCGATTCACAAATTGCCTGGGCAATCGTAGAGGGCGCTCCGGCATCTTACCGGGAGATTGCCCTCAGCGAGGAGTACGCGCAACCTGCGAGCCTGATGTTGCCCGGGGTACTTCAGGATTTCGACCTGGAGGATGTGCTGGCGGCCATCCTGCCGCGTCCGCTGTTGGTCTTAAATCCCACCGATGCCCTGCTGCGCAAGATGAGCCGGGAGACAGCCGAAGGCGTTCGGGCAGCGGTTCAGAAGGCCGGCGAAGACCGAGAGACAGCGGGGAATCTTGAACTCCGCGTGGTGCCGCTGGAATCTGACGTGGGCCAGGTGCTCGATGACTGGATTGCGAAACGCTAGCGGTTCCACCACTCCCGGGAGTGCGGCGGGCGGAGAAACGGAATCTGGAGGACCTGTGTTGAATCGTGCTTTTCTCGTTCTAATCCTGGTGACGATGGTGCTGGGAGGGCGCGCCGTGGCGGCCCAGGTTTCGCAGCGGCAGTCACCCCAGTCAGCCAGTGAATACATCAAGGCGCTGGAAGACCCGGAGCGCGAGAAGTGGCAGCAGCCGGAGGCGGTCATTGACAGTCTGGAACTCAGGCTGGGGGACGAGGTCGTCGATCTGGGCGCGGGCTCGGGTTACTTCACCCTGCGCCTGGCACAGGTGGTGGGGCCGGCGGGAAAGGTCTACGCGGTGGATATCGACCCGCAGATGCTCGCGTACATCGATCGGCGCGTCGAGGAAGAAAAGCTGGACAATGTCCAGACCATCCTGGCCGATCCCCACGACCCGAAGCTAGGATCGTCGTCTGTAGACATGATCTTCATGTGCAATGTGCTCCACCACATTTCGGACCGCGACAAGTATTATCCCTTGCTCGCGCGGGCGCTTAGACCTGCAGGGCGGCTGGTGGACATCGATTTTCGCCAGGGCAAGCTGCCCTGTGGACCAAGCGTGGAAGTGAAAGTCGCCAAGAAAGCCGTCATCAAGGAGGTCGAGCCCTTTGGTTTCCGGCTGGTGAAGGAATTCGATTTTTTGAAGTATCAGTACTTCCTTATATTCGAACGTTAGCATGGCGATAGATTTTTTGCCGATTGCCGGGGCTGCTCTTGATTTGCCCACGTGCATGGGCAAAGGTCGGGCCCAAGCTGCATGTCGTTTCTTCTCAAGGGGGATCCCATGTCTTATCTCAAGGGTTTGATGCTCAGCATCGTTTGCTTGCTTGGCCTGACGGCAGCACTCGCCGCCCCGCCGGCAGGCGTGCGGACTTGGTTCGTTGACTCGCTCGTCAAGATTTTCCCCTCCGACGCTCTGGGAACGCATCGCTTGCTTGCACCGGAGTTCCTGGGGGCCCGAAACCAGC
>JALHUF010000338.1 GCA_022866195.1 Terriglobia bacterium | reverse complement strand
GCTGACCCAGATTGCGCAGGAGCTGAAAGTGGACGCGCTGATCGAAGGCTCGGTGCTCCGCTCGGGGGACAGGGTTCGGGTCACCGCGCAGTTGATTGGCGCAGTGCCCGAACGTCATCTTTGGGCGCGGAGCTATGAGCGCGACCTGCGCGACGTGCTGGCTTTGCAGGGTGAAGTGGCGCAGGCCATCGCCCATGAGGTGCAGGTTAAACTCACGCCGCAGGAGGAGGCACGCCTCGCCAGCGCCCACCCCGTCAACCCCGAGGCTTATGAGGCCTATCTCAAGGGCCGCTACTTGGAAATTCCCGACAGTGCCAAGGCCATCGAGTTTCACCAGCGCGCCACGCAAATCGACCCGACGTGGGCTCCGGCGCACGCCGCCATCGTCGTGCCGACCTCGTTGCTGGAACTGCCCCCGATGGAGGCGTGCGCAAAGATGAGGACGGCTGCACGCAAGGCACTGGAACTCGATGACACGCTCAGTGAGGCGTACTTTGCGATGGCGTGGGTCAGGTACCAGTGCGATTGGGACTGGCCAGGTACCGAGCGTGATTTCAAGCGGGCCATCGAATTGGATCCCACCAATTCCCAAGCGCGCCACTACTACTCCCATTATCTCCTGGCCATGCGTCGCTTCGATGAGTCCCTCATCGAGTGCAAGCGCGCACTCGAGCGGGATCCCCTTTCGGAAGTTCTCAACTTTCACCTTGCATGGCATTACGTGTTTACTCACCAGGCGGACCTGGCGATCGAACAAGGCCGAAAGGTACTCGAGGTGTTCCCCAATTCCTGGACGGGGCACCTCTTCCGAAAGTGGGCCTACGAAATGAAGGGCCTGTACGAGCAGGCCATCGCGGATGAGTTAGACCCTAAGAAGGCCGCTCGGCTCAAGAGGGCCTACGGGCGTTTCGGGGCGCGAGGCTACTGGCAATCCCGTCTTGATTCCGCCTTGGAGCAAACCAAGCAGGGCTATGTCTCGCCTCTCGACATCGCTGTATTCTATGCACAGCTTGGGCAGAGAGATGAAGCCTTCGCTTGGCTGGAAAAAGCCTATGAGGAGCGAAGTATCTGGATGGCAGAGTGGTTGAGCTGCGGCCCATGGTTCGATCCCCTGCGCTCCGACCCGCGCGTTCAAGACCTCCTGCGCCGCATGAATTTCCCGAAGTAGAGGCCGCCTTTAGGCGGGCAACAATGCCGGGCTGACCTGTCCCGGTCCGGCCGGGAAGCCCGCCGCTACATGGCGGGATAAACCCGCCGCCACAGCACCGCGTCGGTGGTGCGGATGCCGCCGCTACAGGCGCGGGTCAGAGGCCAAAGACCTTCTCGGCGTTGAGGCGACTCAGGCGTAAGTCTTCTTCGAGCGAGCGGGTGATTTGCGTCTTGGGTTCGTAGGCGAGTTCCACAATCAAGTAGCCAACGTAGTTAATCTCCTTCAGGTACGCGGCGACTTTGGTGTAGTCGATGTCGCCGTCGCCGAAATATTCCATCCAGACGCCGGCTTTGGAATTGCGGATGTGAAGGCTTACCAGCCGATCACCAACTTCGCGCAGAAATGCCAGCGGTTCTTGTTTTCCCCGGACGGCCCATTCCACGTCCACGCAGCAAGAGACGAGGTTCGCGTCCGTATGCTTTAACTGGTGATGCCACTCGCGGGCGTTCTCGGTTAGTTCCGGAGTGTGGTGATGCACCATCAAGCGCATTCCATGTTTCTGAAGTTCCCCGCCCAGCTTGTTGAGATAACTCGCCTGGGTGTTCAGCTCGTCATCGGTCTTGCGTTCCCGTTTGGGGCTGGGGTTGGTAAGAATCCACTTGGCTCCGATTTCCTTCACCGTGTCAGCCAGTTCGAGCGCGTCCGCGATTGACTTCTCAGCCACCTTGGTTTCGTACAGGGTCGCGTTGGTGTAGATGGTCGGCATCTCCAGCTCGGTCTTCTTCAGCGCGGCCAGGGTCTTCGCGCGCACGCCCGGCAGGAAGAAGTCGGAGGTCAATTCCACTCGGGCGTATCCCGCGCGGCGAATGGCCTCGAGGGCTTCCTCCACACCCGCTCCCAGCGTCTTCTTCTGTGTCTGGAAATGCTGCATCCAAACGTAGATTTCGACCGAGAGCATGGGGCTGTAACCAGCCGGGCTCGACAGGACCGTTTTCGGCAGCAGCCCTTCGCCGAGTAACGCGGCCCCGGCCAGCTTGGTTATCCCCGCCAGCGCTTCGCGCCGTGTCTGCTTCTTGACCAGGATGCCCATGGAAATCTCCCCTCCTGTGGATGTGAAGGCTGGAATTTATCCTGCGCGGTTGAGCCGGTCAAGGGCAGAACAGATGCTTCGCTTCGCCCTGCACCGTACGGTGCAGGGCTTCGCTCAGCATGACATCGCGCGTTCTGCCGGTATATACTCCGCACAACTTTGCGAGCCGAGGAACGCCTGCGGAAGCGCACGGGAGGACGACGATGACCGTGGATCTCAACCTTGAACACCTTGCGCCCCGGCCGAAGAAGAGAGACTACCGCATTGGCGCCATTGGGGCCGGATTCATTATGCGTGATTGCCACCTGGTGGCCTACCGCAATGCGGGCTACAACGTGGTGGCGATCACCGCCCAGCCGCCCGAGCAGGCCCGCGAAGTGGCCCAGTTGCGTGGTGTCCCCAAGGTGTACAGCACCAACGAAGAACTCCTGGCTGACCCCGCGATTGAGGTGGTGGATATTGCCGTGCCACCTCACTACCAGTTGCCGATCGTGCGCGAGGCCGCGAAGCAGGCCCACCACATCAAGGGCATCCTGGCGCAGAAGCCTCTGGCGACGAACTATCAGGAGGCCAAGGAAATCGTGCGCCTGTGCCAGGAGGCCGGCATCACGCTCGCCGTCAACCAGAACATGCGCTACGACCAATCGATTCGGGCGCTGAAGACCGTGCTCCAGCGGGGC
>JALHUF010000337.1 GCA_022866195.1 Terriglobia bacterium | reverse complement strand
TTAAGTCACTAGCCCCGCCCTCGAAGCACCGCGAGGGCGAGCCGCCAAGCGCAATGCAGGTGTAGGCAAAACCAAACATCGCCGCGTGGTAGGGTCAATTCTACACCACTTTAGGTTGGATGGGTGGCGACCCTGCTGCCGTGCGGTGGGGTTAGTTCGTTACCTTCGGAAGGATGAAATTGCTGATCTTTTCGAGCTTGGGATGTAGAAACTTGTCGTAGTCAGAGTCAGATATTTTCTTCAGTTCGTAACGAGCGTCTCGACTTTCGTCATCAAGATGGCGGTATTCGGGATAGATCGCAGATAGCTCCGGATCTGATTGCACGATATTTGTCCTGCCCGGGCCTCCACTGTCGCCCCGATGCCGACGCGGGATAGGTATTCCGGATTTTCTAAGATACGCATTCACGAAGTGGACCGCCGCGTAAAATAGACACGTTGCTGACCAGTCCATGCACTCGCTTCGTTTGTCGCGAATGTATTGCGCAAACGTTGTGTTGTGCTCTGCCTGTTCGATATATTCCGAGATGGTGTGTGCAGTACTCAACGTCGCCTGTAGATTTCACGCGAACCTGCTGCCACGAGTTCCTCTGGTGGAACTAAGTCGGCAGACGTGACGCGGAAATCGAAATTATGAATTCCCAGAAGCCGACAGACATCAAGCTCTTTTCCGTAAACCTTTTCCCGCGCATCGCGGTCGTAGCTGTCTAACAATGTCCAAATAAGAATTTCGTCGTAACCAAAGCGCGCACATATTGACTTCACTTGAGGGATTTCCTTGAATAGCTCGACCAACACTCTTGCGACTTGCTGATCGGGACGAATCCATCCACAATTTTCAGCAGCTGACGAAAGAACATCCAAATCTGCTGAAGACACCCCAACCGATGTCATACAAACAATTCCGAGTTCCGCAGCGTCCAGCGGGAAGTCACAAAAAGGCGAACGTAGGGGCATTTGGAATGTTTGTGGCTGCCACTCTCTAAACTGGAGCATTAGTTAACCTCTCTCTTTGAGGGTGGAGCTTCCGGAGGCTCGACAGAAGCTATATTGCTCGACCGAATTATCAACTGGGGCAGTCCGGTCACTGGATCGCGGCTTGGGAGTTTAAATACGTCTGAAACCACAAGCTTGATTTTGACAGTCGTTCCGTCTTCTAGCCTATAAAGACTCCAAGGTTCTTCTATTGGATTAAAGGTCATTTTTTCCGCCTCCACCACTTGGTCCCCAATGTTCATTTTGACCTTCATTTTGCCTCCCGCTGAGGGCCAGATACACGAGTACCTTTTATCAGCGCTGGTCGTGGTGAGTTGGCTTGCATGACTATCAAGGGCGAACCGTAGGCCAAATTCATTATACATATAATTCGTGCTCGCTCCAACTTTTTTGTTAAATGATTGAAAACACAGAAGCTATTTCTGTTGACAAGCGCGAATTTCGCGCGCGCACCCGACGGGACTGTCTGCAAAGAGCAAGCCTTTCGAAATGCCCAAGACATCATCGTAGGGCAATTTCTCTACCACTCCATTTCCAAATGACACCAGTACCTGCTGCCGCCGTCAGTCAGGGCGAGGATGTGCGGGTTAGCTTGGCCTCATAGTACTCGAAGAAAGCCCGCTTCGGCGGGGCCATTTGCACGGTTTCGGTCAACTCCGCGTCCCCGGAACGCCAGATCACCCGGCGCACAAGCCATTCAGGCAGCGGCTGCTCGCCGCCCTCCGGATTCAAGGTAACTTCACCTTCTTCGACCGTAACGCGATAGCGGGTGATGAAGCCTGTGTCGGAGAATGTCCACAGAATGAAACCTGTACCCGACCGGTCGCCGCTGAGGATGCCCATCCAGGATTCCTTCGCGGCGGGAACCGTGGTGGTGGCGGAGAACGCAACCTCCTCTCGAAACACCAGGACCCGCTTCTCCAGATCGTAAGCGACGGAAAGGCGGACCTCGCCCTGGGGAGCGCGTCCCGTGGTCTTGCCCGTCCACTCGCCCAGCAGCCACTCCAGCGGGGAGAAATCCGGCTTGGGCGGGAGCGGAATGGTGTAAGTCACGGGCGGCTTTTCTTTTGCCGGCAGCCAACTCGCGCTGACTATACAGAGTAAAGCCAGGAAGACTGCGCGCATCTCAGCACCTACCTGCGCCTGTGGCGGACGCTTGTTCACGCCTTAGCCCCGCGCCTTGTCCTTCACGGATGAAGCCCAGGTGCGTGCGTTGGTGAAAGAAAATGCGGGCGTCCGTCAGGGCGGAATGGCGCAACAATTCCCCCAGTTCCTCGCCGGTGTAGGAGGCGCGGACCGAATCCACGTAAAGCTTCTTCATCAAGCCAGAGTAATGCCTCCCATACCAGCCGACGTGAACGCGAAACGTCAGTCGCGATGGCCGGCGCAAATCTCGCAGCAGAAGCACGCCGGTGGGTTTCGCCACGCGCGCCATCTCGTTGAGCACTGCTACGGGATTCTGGAGGTGATGCAGGAGGGAATTGGAGAGCACCAGGTCAAAGGCCGCGTCGCGGAAGCAGAGGTGGTTGGCATCGGCCACGAAAAACAGAACCCGCTCGGCCAGGCCCTGCTCGACGGCGGCGCGCCGGGCCGCACGCACCATGTTGGCGGAACAGTCGATCCCCACCACGCGCAAGTTGGCGAGGCGGCGCGCGATCTTCAAGGGAATTGCGCCAGGCCCCGTGCCAATATCCAGCAGCCACCCGCTGGTGCACCCAAGGGACAGCACTTGCTCGACCAGCGTATTGTCGAGGGCGTCCAGGTAGGCCTGGGCCGCCGCTGAGGCGTAGGCTTCCACCTCCTCGGCATCACCCATCACCTCCGGCTCTGGCTTGCGGGGAAGGGTCAGCCAGTTCATGGTAGCCAGGGCATTATAACGGAAGAGGGCCCGTGCCGATTAGCCCCCGTATGGCAGGGATGCCCGGGGCAAAACGGATCCGAGGAGCGGCCGCCAGCCGAGTGGTTCCGTCACGCAGCAGGCGAAGAGCCCTCTGTGACAAGTCCCTGATCCCGGATCATGCGCACCAGCAGACGCAGCATATCGGTGGTCGTGACGATTCCCACCATTTCGCCATTCTCCACCACCGGCAAGCAGCCGAGCCGGCGAGTGTAGAGCACGGTGGCCGCCTCAAATACCGGCTGATCGGGGCGAAGCGTGACGGGATCGCGGGTCATGGCCCGCGAAATGGGAGTGGTTTCCAGAACCCGGTTGTATTCCTCGGGGCTGATTCCGCTCATCAGGGAGGGAGCAAATTGCTTCACATCGTGCTCGGTGACAACCCCGACGAGCGCCTTGCCGCGCAGAACGGGCAAGTGCCGAAAGCTGGAACGGACGAATACCATCCTCGCGTCAAGCAAGGAGTCCGTTTCTTGCACGGAGGTCACATCGGTGGTCATGAATTCGCGCACTAACATGAGGCTCTCCCTTTCTCTGCTCGTGTCGTCCGCCCGGACCTAAGGACGAGAGGTTTCGGGCGGCGACGATCGCGACCGGCGGTCCGGAGGGAAGTTGATTTCCCAGAACCCGTCCTCGTCCAGGATTTCAAAACCCAGCTCCATGCCCTGCGGGGTGAGTACGGAAGATTTCCATGCCACCCGGGCCCGAGCTGATCGATCCTTGTTGCGCACGCGGATTTCGAGCGTGTCCCCCACGCGAAAATCCTGCTGCGTGCGGATCATTGCCCCGTGCTGGCTGACGGTTATCGTTTCAACCGGTTCCCATTCTGTTTCCGAGGAGCTGCTAACCACGTTGACGATCAGTGGAATCCGCAGGAGGATGCGGCTACTGCGGCGGCGAGGTCTCGTGTTCTCCGCGGTTGCCATTTCCATGCTCGCGCCCAGAGGAGATGCCTCCTGTGGATCTGCTGCCGACTCCACGTTACGCGCATCATACCACAAAGAGAAAGGCCGGGGGAGTCGCGTACGGGGGAAAGGGTCCCCTGGTGGGGACAAGAGACGGTGCGCACCGCTCTTGGCAAGAGGCTGGAGGGTCGCGCAGCGCGGTGGCTGCGGCAATTCGGGTCACAGAGCGACCCA
>JALHUF010000336.1 GCA_022866195.1 Terriglobia bacterium | reverse complement strand
ACGCTCGGGTTCTCTCCTCGGCGGGTCGATTCGCCATCTTTCTATGACTTGTTCGACCTCCTCGAAGCCAACAGGTGGTTGGGCCTTGTGAAGCAAGTGAACGAGCACGGCTGCCCATTCTTGGGTTGTTGGCACAGTAACTGATAGCTGCCAAGCTGCGGTGAATACCATGTGATACTGGCAGTCCAGAACCCCGTCTATGATAGTGTCGTCATACGGCGTTGAAAGACGGGCGTTGTCCCCCAGGTGGTAAAGCATGAACTTGTAACTGCGTTCACTGAGTTCCGCGAAGTATTCGGTCCGATTGATTAAGTGTTCGTAGAAGGCATCCGGGAGGTGGGCATTTAGAGCGAGAGCTTCTAGTTGTCGTCGATTGCCACGCCTTACGATCGCTCGCAGATTGATTACGGACTCTTCGCGGAGCAGTGAGGAATCGAATAGCAGTGGATTAGCGAGAACTGCGCAACAAACGCCTGCACCGCCACGGGCGAACACGGTTCTCAGGACATACGGCGTACAAGCGAATTGCGCCAGGCCCAGATCAATCAGCGGGTTTTTCCTACGCAGGAGCAAATACTCGAGAACTTTTCGATCTCTTTCCAGTTCCCACCTTTCCGAAAAACCACCTCTTGCTCCTTCGGATGGTCTCCAGTTGGCAGACAGCCACTCATACGCCTTATCCGGCGAGCAATGCTGGAGGAACGTCGCGGTAATTCGTTTCTGATAGTCGCTCACGTTCGCCCCCCGCTTTTGTCACATCTAACTCTTGTTTAGGCCGACCCGCCTAAACCGCCATGGGAGTCGTCGGAGATTGGGGGAAGTCCTTGAGTCGATCGTGGAGGTTTTTTAACCACTCAGTTCCACGCTGAGCCCTGTGGCTCAGACCCTTTATATTCTCTAACCATGACTTGTCTTCGTCGACCCGGCCCACCTGCAGAGCCTCCCACTGTGCGACTAGTTCATCGCCTCCTTCAAAATACCTACGCAAGCGGGACAAAACCTCTTCTGACCAATCCGCCTCATTCTTGCGAACCCTCTGGAAGTCTTCGTAGCTTTTGATAGATCCAATCTGCATCAGTTCGTGCGCCAATTCGTGGCCTCGGTCTATTTGCTTACCAAGCTCGACCTCCGCGATTGTTCTTAAGATTCGGATCCTCACCATCTTGGAGACCTCAACTTTCGTGACCGCCCAACTCTTGTTTAGGCCGACCCGCCTAAACCGTCAGCTAGGTAGCGCAGAGTTTCGCATCTCAGAAACTCTGCGGCTTGTAAGAAAGAACCGCAGAGTAATGCGCTGCTGCGCACAACTCTGATGCTATGAAGGGGGCGGCTCGATTCGAGTAGGATTTGGTTGCTCGACGACTAAATCTGACCTCGAAAGGAGGGCCCCCGGAGATGTTATACCTTGGAGTGGATCTACACAAGAAGAGTTGTTGGGTGACCGTCCTCGACGCGGACGGTCAAGTGCGGGATTCGCGGCAGTTGAGTACGGAACGCGCGACACTGCTGGGGTATTTCGGCAAGGTTCCCCGGCCGGCGAAGGTAGCGGTGGAGGCGACGTTCAACTGGTACTACTTCCTGGACCTAGTGGAGCCGCTGGGGCTGGAGTTGCACCTGGTGAATCCCTACAAGACGCGGGCCATCGCTAGCGCCCGCATCAAGCACGATAAGTTGGACTCGCGAACCTTGGCGGTGTTGTTGCGGTTAGAGGGGATCGCGGAGGCCTATATTGCCCCCCGTGAGGTGCGGGAACTTCGCCAACTGCTCCGCTATCGGGCGCGCTCCGTGCAGTGGACGACCCGGGCCAAGAACGCCGTGCACGGGATTCTGAACCGCAACGGCCTTCGCCCGCCGCTGGAGGCGGTGTTTGGGCCGAAAGGGCGAGCCTTCCTGGCCGAGGTGGTGCTGCCGGAACTGGACCGCTGGGAGGTGAGCGATCAACTGCAACGCCTGGACCTGGTCGAGGCACAGTTGCGGGAACTGGATCGCGAGATCCGCCAGCGGGGTCGAGCTCACCCGGTGGCCCAGGCGCTGGAGCAGATTCCCGGTATCGGGCCGTTCATCGGCCTGCTGCTGGTGGCCGAGATTGGCGATCTCGGCCGCTTCCCCAATCCGAAAAAGTTGGTCTCCTACACGGGACTGGCCCCCTCGCTGCACGCCTCGGGGGAACATCGTTGGGGTGGCTCGATCACCAAGCAAGGT
>JALHUF010000335.1 GCA_022866195.1 Terriglobia bacterium | reverse complement strand
TCATGTAGCCTGGCGTGCGAAGCCTGTTCATTTCAAAGCGGGTTTCCTCAAGGCCGAGACGGTCATGTTTTGCACGCCCACCACCAGTTGTCATCTCAGGTGTTGGCATTGCGCGACTCTCCTTGAAGAAACCAACACAGAACTTTGGTTCTTGATTTCTTGGATCCACCTATCTTAACGCGAATTACGGTTCGTGCCTACTGCGACGTTCGAAAGTTACTCCAATGTCCCACCGCTGGCTCGCGGAGCGGGTAGTAAAAAGGCCTCGCCGATGCTGACCTGGTGGTAATCCTTCCAGAACTTCAGCGTACTGGACACGAAAGCCTGCCGAGCTTTCAGCGGGTCCCACGAGCAGAGTCCCGCAAGGATTTCCCGGTGTTGCTCGGTTGCGGCCAGGAACCCGTTGCGCGACTCGCGGGGGCGAGGTGCAGCACTCAACGGCGTGTCGGAGTGCCTCGTCTCGAGACGTAAGCGCTTACACATCGCGCCCTACTTAACCTCTCCTCGACTCTCCCAGCCGCTGAACCTTCTTTCCCTTCCCGACGCTTCAAGCGATGATCAAGCAGTGGTGAACGGAACAGCGTGGCCGACTATGTGAGAGGTAGAAGTCTGCTCAGTTCTCTTCTTTGATCGCCAATGTGTCTGCCGATTTCACCGCAGAACCATGCCCCGTGGCGGTTCGCACGGCGCTGCCCGTGTCCCCTTCCGACCGTGCTCACCGCCCGGGACTCCATCATGCCGTCGCCATTCTCTGACCCCAGGAGGCTTGGCCGCAAGGCTATTGAGGTTAGCGGAGCCGTTACTCGGGCCCTAGGGACACGATCGTGAGCTGTATCTGCTTGAGGCGGCGAGGGATAGCCTTACGCTCGAACCGCACACAACTTTCCCCGGTATCGGCGCGACTCGCCATCAAGTCCCGCGTCCGCGAAGGCGGGCTGTAACCGCTTGCAGGAAAAGCGCGTACGCGCGCCGGCAAGGGAATGCTATTTCTTGGAACCCTTGCGGGCTAACCTCTCTTATCCCCTGCGGTAACGGTTACATGAATGACCGACCCGGATCCTCCTGAGCCATGTTGACCCTTGCCGACTAAGGGTCTATACTGTCGTCCATCCGAGCGTCCCAGCCACTTGGAGTGGCCGAGCATCAGATGGGCCCTCACCTCCTAGGGTGGAAGTGAAGGCAGGAGCCTCACGCGGCGGGATGATGGCATGGCGAACATGGCCTAGCGATGGATTCGCTCACCCTTTTCGAGAAACGCGAAGAACTCAGGCGAGTGCTGCAGAGCCGGCATTTCGCCAAGGCCAAGAAAAAGAGCCGCTTCCTGGAATTCGTCTGCGAGCAGAGCTTTCTGGGCAGCGCCGATAAGTTGAATGAGTACCTGATCGGCGTGGAGGTTTACGAGCGGGGCGCCGACTTCAATCCCCAGGAAGACCCCATCGTGCGAGTCCAGGCGCACGAGATTCGCCGGTCGTTGAAGGAATATTACGAGGACGAGGGCCAGGTCAGCGTCTGGAGAATTGATTTCCCCCCGGGCCACTACGTGCCGGTCTTCACTCGCGTGGAGATGCCGCGGGCAGTCGTGGGCGAGGCGGGAGTCGTGCCCGCCGCTCCGCGACGGCCGCTCACCCAACGCAACGCTCTGCTGGTGGGGCTGGCAGTGGCCTGCGCGATTTTCGGCCTCCTTCTGCTGCGCGAGCGTTCTCTCCGCCGAGTCGTAACTCCGATTCAAGCGGCCAGTGCCAGCTTGCCGGGGGGCATGGACTGGTTCTGGAAGCCTTTTCTGCCTCCCGCTGGCCCGCCCCTGGTGATCATTCCCAACCATCCCCTCTTGCGCGCCGCGCACGACGGAGATACCGCGGAGACCCTCGCCCACAGTTCCTTGATTCCCAAAGACAAGCTCCCGGAGTTCCGCGACAGCATGCACTACCGCGAATTGAAGGGCTTCTATTTCGTGCCTAGCACGACGGATTTCACCGCGGTGGGCGAATGCCTGGGACTCCTGAACTTCTTCGAGCTCTTTGCCAGCGTCGGCCAACGCGTGCGCCTGAAGCAATCAAGATTGGTGGACTTCGAGGAGATCAAGAGCAGTAACGCCATCTTGCTGGGAGGGAATCAACCCTGGAGCGGCCGAATCTTCCTTTATCCTGAGGGTTTCT
>JALHUF010000334.1 GCA_022866195.1 Terriglobia bacterium | reverse complement strand
CTCGTTAGTTCCCTTGCGGACGTCAAGGCTAGAAGCATCCTTGCTGAACCGAAGGAGCGTGCCGTGCCAACGGACTTCCTTGGCAGCGACGGCAGGCTTTTCCTTCTTCTCCTGCGCTTTCACCGTTTGCGCAGCAAATCCTATCGTGGCGAAAACGCCGAGTAAGACTAGGATCAGGACTTTCTTCATGGCATCCTCCATGGGTTCTGCGCCCTGCTGGCGCACAAGAGGGTCCACCGTTGAGGTGTCCTCGCTGGCGCAAAGTATGGGGCCAAACCCCGGCATTGTAAGCGGGAGTTAGACATTCCACCCTGGCCTACAGGGTAGGGGCGCAGCGGCTGCGCCCTGGGCGGCTGCCGTCCGCCCCTACGCGGGCTTCTTCCGCAGCGGGAGGCGAATCAGGCAATAAGCGATGACGGCAAAAGCGACGAGCGAAATCCGGCCGCCCCAGGCGGCGACGAAGGGCAGCGTCTCGAGGCCGGTGAGGAGTTTGGTGAGCGAAGAAATGCCTGTCAGGAACAGGGCAGCGAGCAAGATGCCGGTGATGGCTTCGCCGGCGATAAGGCCGGAGGCCAGGAGCGTCCCGCGTTCCTCGAACTTGGCGCTTTCTTCCGGAGAGAGTTTCAGGCGGCGAGCCCACTGGTCGGCGACCCACTTCATCACGCCGCCCACGAAAATCGCCGAGGTGGTTTCGAGGGGCAAATACATCCCCACGGCGATGAGCATGGGCGAAGGTGCCTGAATCATCACCAGGGCTATGCCAAACAGAAGTCCCATGAAGATCAGTCCCCAGGACATCTGTCCCCCGACGATGCCCTGCGCCAGCGAAGCCATCAGCCCGGCCTGCGGCGCGGGCAGTTTCAGACCGCCAATCCCGCCGGTCGCCAGATTGGCCTCGTGCAGCGCGATGATGGGCAGAAGCAGAAAGAAGGACACGGCCGTAACGCTCAAGACCTCAACCAGTTCCATCTTCCACGGCGTCCCGCCCAGCAAGTACCCAGCCTTCAAATCTTGAATCAGGCTGCCGGAGACGCAGCAGGCGCAGCAAACCACCGAAGCCACCCCCAGCACGGCGGCTACGCCCCCCAGCCCCTTCACCCCGATGGCCACCATTACCAGCGCGGCGATGACTAGCGCCGCAAGCGTCAGGCCGGAGACGGGCTGGTTCGAGGAGCCTACCAAGCCGACGAGATAGCCGCCGACCGCGGCCAGGAAAAATCCGCTCAGGGTCATCACCACGGCGGCCAGAATCGCGGCGCCCCAGCTCCGGGCAAAGTGGTAGTAGATGATGGTTATGGGAATCACCAGCCCGGCGATGGAAAGGAGAATCCACTTGATGGGGATGTCGATATCCAGGCGGGTGCGCGCGGCAGCGGTGCCCGCGGCGGAGGAAGCCTGCACGGCGCCGCGGATCGAGCGCAGGATGGGTTCCCGCATGCCGTAAAGCGTATAGACCGCTCCCACGAGCATCGCTCCGACCGCGATGGGACGAACCACGTTGTACCAGACCGTGTAACTGAGCAGGTCCCAGGGGGCGGTGCCTCCCACCGTGCCGCCCAGGCGACGCGGCAGATCTGGGTCGATGAAAAGGATGAGCGGAATCAGCACGAGCCAGGCGATGACACCGCCGGAAAAGTTGATGGCCGCCAGGCGCGGCCCGATGATGTACCCAATGCCGATCAGCGCGGGCGACGCGGAAGGTGTCGCATAGGCGATGCCTCCCGTGTAGGTTACATCGCCGATCGGTTCTTTTTGGAAACCGAAATAGCCGATGAGCGACTTCGGGAAATGCACGAAGAAGCTGACGGAATCCTTGAAGTATTGCAGGCCCTTGTCGTCCTTGAGCACCTGCAAGAGGGCGCCCAAGCCCATTGCCCCGAAGACATATTTGGGCGCATCGGTCGCGCCCTGCTGGCCGGCTTTGACCACTTCGGCGCTGGCCGTGCTTTCCGGGAAAGGCAAATCCGATTCCACGCACAGCGGCCGCCGCAAAATGATGATGAAGAAAATGCCCAGCAGCCCGCCGGCCAGCAAGATCAGCGTCCCCACCCAGAAATGACTGCGCAGGTCGGTCCAGAGACGCTGCCCTCCCACGTTCACCATCATGAAGGCCGGGATGGTGAAGATGGCCCCGGCCACCAAGGCCTCGCCCACCGAGGCGGCGGTGCGCGTCAGGTTCTGCTCCAGGACGCCGCCGCGAAAGAACGGCAAACGGAAAAGGGCGATGGCAATCACCGCGGCGGGAATCGTGGCGGCCACCGTCTGGCCGGCCTTCATGCCCAGGTAGGCGTTGGCCGCCCCAAACACGGCGGCCATCAGGATGCCCGCCAAGACAGCTTTGAGAGTGAACTCAGGCTCGGGCGAATCGTGGGGAACGTAGGGTTTGAATTCGCTCATGGCAGGTCCAGTCGAAAGTCAAAAGTCAAAAGTCCAAAGAAACAACCAGGCAGGCTGATGATTGGGACTCAGCCCTGCTGCTCGACCTTCGTGCGCAGGCTGTGCAGCATTCCAGCGATCTCCTTGATCTCGTTCAGTAGAGGTTCAGCAGCCCCTGGGGTTGTGTAACCCAAATCGCGACTAACCATCACAAGGTACTCAGTTTCAACGAGAGACCCTTCAGCGATGTTCAGGAAGCGCGCGTAGTCCTGGCTGCCCTGACGCTTCGAGCCTTCGGCAATGTTCGTAGGAACAGACAGCGCCGCCCGACGTAGCTGGGACATTATTCCGTACCGCTCGTCAGCGGGGAATCCCCTCGTTAGGCGATATACCTGCAAAACCAGCGCATGGCTACGTTGCCATACCTTGAGTTCAGTAAATCGCTGCACGTCCGAGCCACCTCCCACGTAACAAGCAAGAGGTTTTTCGCCTTGGTGCTTCCTTCCCGCTTTGGCTTTCAACTCTCAACTTTCAACTTTCGACTTTGGACTGCCTACTGCCCCACCAGCTCAAAGTACCGCCCCACCGTCTCAATGCCGCGGTAGAAGTTGGGCAGGTGAAACTTCTCGTTCGGCGCATGGAGGTTATCGTCGGGCAAGCCGAACCCCATCAGGACACTCGGGATTCCCGCGTGCTTCAAGAAAACGCCGACAATGGGAATCGAACCACCCGAGCGCATGTAAACCGTTTTCTGGTGGAAGACCTGCTCCAAGGCGTTGGCCGCGGCCGCGATATATCGACTCGCGGTCGAGACCACCGACGCAGGCGCCGAACTCAGCACACGCACCGTGGTCTTGATGCCTTTCGGCGTCAGCTTCTTCACGTAATTCGTGTATTGGCGAATGACCTCCCGCGGTCGCATGTCCGGCACCAAGCGCATGCTGATTTTTGCCGTGGCCACCGCCGGGATGACGGTCT
>JALHUF010000333.1 GCA_022866195.1 Terriglobia bacterium | reverse complement strand
TCTTCCGCGGGTCCCCGCGTCAATCGGATCTGATGATCGTGGCCGGCCGGCTGTCCCGGAAGATGGCGCCGGCCATGCGCCGCGTGTATGACCAGATGCCCGAGCCCAAGTGGGTGATTTCCATGGGCGCCTGCGCCACCTCCGGCGGCGTCTTCAACAACTACGCTCTGCTACAGGGCGTGAACCAGATCATCCCTGTCGATGTCTATCTACCTGGCTGCCCCCCGCGGCCGGAGCAACTTATTTACGCCATCCTGACGCTCCAGAAAAAGATCGAACAGGAGCGCGGCTCGTTCAAGCGAGCCGTCTTCCACACGGAGTAACCTCCCCGAAATTCGGAAGGCGAAATTCGAAACACGTAGTTATGGTGTTGTAGCGCTCCGCCCTGGCGGAGCAAGGTTATGGTGTTGTAGCGCTGCCCTTTAGGGCAGCAAGCGATGCTGGGCTCCCGACAAGGTCGGGACAGGTTCCGCCCAGCGCTACAAAGCACAGCGCCGCGCGGCCGTCCAGTTTCTAGTTTCGATTTTCGAATTTCGAGTTTCGATCTACGCGCGGCGGTAGAGAGGGAGGGCTGTGATCTCCGCCGCCGGTCCAGAGGCGAGGGCGAGTTGCGTTCCGGGTTCCGCAACCTCGCGGCGTACGTAGGCGAGCGCGATGGTCTGGCCCAGCGTGGGGGAAACGCAGGCACTGGTAACTTCGCCGATCTCCTGGCCGGCGGAAGTCAGCTTCTCTCCCGGTGCAGGCGCTTCGGGAGCGCGCACAATCAAGCCGACCAACTTCCAGTTGACATGCCCGCGGGTGCGCGTACGTTCCACGATCTCCTGGCCGACGTAGCAGCCCTTGGTAAAACTCACCGCGTTGAGCAAGCCAGCCTCGAGCAGCAGCGTGTCCTCGCTCAGCTCGGGGCCGTAGCGAGGAATGCCGGGTTCGATGCGCAAGGACTCGAGAGCCTCCACCCCGCAGGGGAGCATTTCGTAAGTCGGGGCTTGCCCGCACGCGGCCCCCCACACGCCCAGCAGACCCTTTTCTCCCACCCAGATTTCGTAGCCCTCTTCGCCCGTGCTCGAGGCGCGCACAACGCGCACCGGGAAGCCGGCGTAGTTCGTCTGGAAGTGGTCAAACTCCTGCATAGCGGGCAGGTTGAGGTGCAAGGTTTTCTCGAGCAATGGGCGCGAGCGCGGCCCCTGGAACGCCAGCGGGTAAACCTCCAAAGGTTCCAGCATCACCCGGTCCGCAATGATGTGGCGTTGAACCCACTGCATGGCTTTGGCGCGCAGGTCGGTGTCGGTATCGAGCAGGAACCGGTCATCCGTGCAATAGATGCGCAAATCCACCAGAATTTGTCCCTGCGGGTTAAGCATGGCCGCGTAGATGCCGTGGCCCGGGGCGAGGTTCTTGACGTCATTCGTCACCATGCCCTGGAGGAAGCGAACACGGTCTGCCCCTGTCACCGCGAACTTGGCGCGGAATGAGAGATCGAAGAGGCCAGCGGCGTTGCGGACGGCCGCGTGTTCCTGGCGGGGGTCGGAGAAGCGTGCGGGGACCTGGGCGCCGTGATATGCCGCGAGGCACGCGCCCTGCGAAACATGATACTCGGCAAGCGGGCTGCGCGCGAAAGCGGACATGCACTAACCCCTGAGATAGGCGGAGATGAGGATCACGGCTAGCGCCAGCCCAAAGGCAATCGAGAGCCACATCTGGCGCCGCGCGCGGAAGCGGTCAAATATTTTGAGCGGAAGCGTCAAGAGCAATGAAATCGCGAAGACGAACAACGCGAGAACAATCTTCACCGTCAGCCACTTCCAAGTCGACGCCCACGGGGCTTCCCAGTAGCGCGAGCGGATGCGGTACAGGCCCGAGGTCAGGAGCAGGAGAATCACCGACCAGTTGACCCAGCCGAATCGCCTCATCACGAGCCTGAGTAACCGGTCATGCTGCTCGGCGGTCAGGAAGCCAACGGAGGGAAGGAGAATGACGAGGAGAAATGCCATTGCCCCTACGCCGATCACGGCGGCGGTCACGTGAATCCATTGGACCAGAACAGACATCTCTCATTCCCCGTGGCTAAGCGGTGCATTGTAGACGTTCTGGGCAACGGAGAACAACAGTCAAGTCCCAGTTAAGGTCTTTACCACCATAATAGCGCGTGCCATTTACTTCTTGGGCACGCAGCGCCACTCACGATTCAGGGCAGGAAAGCAGCGGGCCCGGGCGGGCCATAAACCACTCGCGCTGCGGACCGCTCCGGAAATCGTCTCGGCACTTTCCTTCGCCGAGCCGACAACTTCACGTTGCAAGCGGGCATTGGGAACAGTAGGGCGGTCAGTCAACGCGGAGGTTTGTATTCACGCCCTCGCCGCCTCGGTTACAATGGCAGGGCATTGAGAGCGCGACGATGATCCATGAAATCCTTCCCGTGGGGATGCTCGCCTGCAATTGTTCGATTGTCGGGGATGAAGCAACTGGAGAAGCGGTGGTGATTGATCCCGGCGACGATGTCGAGCGGGTGCAGGAAATTCTTGCCCAGCGGAAGCTGCGCGCCAAGTACATTGTTGCCACGCATGCCCACATCGACCACGTGGGTGGCATTGAGAAACTTAAGCGGGCTACCGGCGCTGCCGTGCTGATGCATGAAGCTGACTTGCCCTTGTATCAGAACCTGGCAATGCAGGCTGCCTGGCTGGGCGTCGTGCCGCCGGGCGTGATCGACGTGGACCAGTTCCTCCGGGAAGGGAACACACTGCGTTGGGGATCATTGACGCTTGAAGTTCTGCACACGCCCGGACATTCTCCCGGCAGCCTCTCGCTCCGCTTGCAGGGCCAGCACCCGAGGATCTTCAGCGGGGACACGCTCTTTCAGGGTAGCATCGGCCGGACGGACTTGTGGGGCGGGTCCTTCGACCAGATCCTGCGCTCCATCCAAAATACCCTGCTGCGTTTTCCTGATGACACACCGGTCTTCCCCGGCCACGGGCCAACCACGACGATCGGCCAGGAACGCGAATACAATCCCTTCCTCCAGGGACTCTGATCGCCGCGCGTGCCTTGCTGGTCCCAACTGCAAACCGAGATCTTGCAGAGCGACCCTATTTCAAGAAGGGCAGGAGCGCTTTGAACTCCGGCGTGTTGCTCTGGGCGAGGAGCTCGTAGACCATCATCTCGGTGGAGCTGATCACGGCCCCGGCGCGCTCCATGCGCGTCAAGCCGATCTGCCAATTCTCCTGAGTGCGGGACGAGGTGGCATCCGCCGCCACGTGGACCAGGTAGCCAGCCTCGAGCGCGCCCAGCACGGTCTGCATCACGCAAATGTGGCACTCGATTCCGGCCACCAGCAAAGAGCTGGCCTGGGGCGCGCGCTGCTTTAAGCGTCGCAGAAAATCGGGCTCGCCAAAGCAGCCGAAACTGGTCTTCTCAATGGGCTCGCTGCCCGGGGCGAACTGGGTGATCTCGGGGATGATGTTGCCCAGACCTTTCGGATAGTGCGAGGTCAGGACGGCAGGGAATTCCAGCACCTGCGCTAGGCGCAGCAGGAGCTGGGCATTGCGAATAACGCGCTGGGGCTCGAAGATTGCCGGCACCAGCTTGGCTTGCAGATCCAGCACCACTAGCGCTACGGCCTTGCGATCGAGCAGTTGGGCGTGGGGGACTCGGTCCGGGGACATGCGGCTGCTTTCCATATTCGCGTCAACCTCGTCGTGGAGCGCGGCAGTGCCTGGCAAAGGCAATCCCGTGCGTGCGTCGAATTGCCTGCGCGATTATACCAACATTCAAGGGCAATCCTGGCCAGCGCCCCGCTGATGATGGGAGCGGAGTGCGGCTCGCTATGCGCTGGCGCATCGGGGCGCGCACCCCTATCAGGCTGATTATTCAGGACAGTCGCAACATTCTCACCAGTCTCATGCTGCAGCTTGGCCTGTTAGGCCGTTGGCCTAATTGGCTCTTTACAAGGCGGCACGCTTCGGCATAGATTGGACCGTGGAGGCAGTCCAGGGAGGAAGAGCTCCCGTGCTTATCACGCTCGATACTAGCCTACACAAACCGCTTTACGTCCAAATCCGCGAGCAGATTCGTGAGCGGATCTGCTCCGGCGCGCTCGCCGTGGGAGACCGTTTGGAGCCGAGCCGCGAACTTGCCCGCCGCCTGGGGGTCCATCGCACCACGGTGAGCAACGCCTACGCGGAGCTGGAGGCCGAAGGTTTGATTCAAGGAACGGTCGGGCGGGGCACATTTGTTACGCCCCTGGCGGCGACGCTACGCGCTTCCGGTCGCCCACGGAGTCGGCCCAGGAGCGACTTCTACTGGGATAGTCTCTTCGCCCTGGAGTCAGAAGACGATTCTCTGGGCCGTCTGATGGCCAGCGCCTCCGAGCCGGGGATGATCTCCTTTGCCGCCACCCACGGCTCGCCGGAGTTGAGCCCCGTGGACCTGGTGCGCCGCGCCCTGGACGCGGCCCTGCGGCGTGAGGGCGCCAAGCTCCTGCAATACGGTTCGAGCGATGGCTACCCTCCGCTCAAGCAGTATTTGCGCGCGCGCCTGGGGCGCGACGGCATTGCCGTGCAGCTCGACGAAATTCTCATCACCAGCGGCTGCCAGCAGTCGCTCGATCTGCTGCGCCGCACGCTAATCTCGCCGGGTGACACGGTGGTGTGCGAAAACCCGACTTACACCGGTCTCTGGCATGTTTTTGACTCGCCCGCAGTCCGTCTGATCGGCGCGCGCGTGGGTGCGGAAGGCATGGACTTGGACTTCCTGGAGACCGTGCTCAGTCAGAACAAGGTTAAGCTGATCTTGGTGAGCCCGACGTTTCAGAATCCCACCGGGCGGACGATGCCGCTGGCGGCGCGCCAGCGCCTGCTGGAGCTCGCCGCCCGCTTTCAGGTTCCGGCGGCGGAAGACGACATCTACAGCGCCCTGCGGTACCGCGGCCGGG
>JALHUF010000332.1 GCA_022866195.1 Terriglobia bacterium | reverse complement strand
GCTCAGCTTCAGCGCCTCCTGGGCCTTCAGAGCCGCCGGGAGGTCTTTCTCCACCTGGTCCACAATACTCATGGCGCGTTGTCCCTACTCGCTGCTGACGAATTCCCGGGGACTATACCACAAAGACGGCGGAGGCAGGCGGCTCAGCCCGCCCCAGGTTCGCACATCGTGCGATGTGGCGGGGAACCGAGCGGCCACAATACCTCTTGACAAGGCCAGCGTGGATGACCTATAGTCATCTATGAATCAAGGTCATATATGAATCGAGGTCACCCATGAATCCCGCTCCGCGCCTCCCGCGCGCCCCGGCCCGCCCCGGCCGCCGCGCCCGCCGCCAGGCCGAAACCCGCGCCCGCATCCTGCGTGCCGCCCTCCACCTCTTTGCCCGCCAAGGCTTCTTTGCCACTACCGTCGAACAGATCACGGAGGCCGCGGACGTGGGCAAGGGGACGTTCTTCAACTACTTCCCCTCCAAGGAGCACGCCCTAGCGGGCTTTGGCGAGATCCAAGTATCCAAAGTGCAGGGTGCCCTGGCGGAGATTCGCCAAGGCGCACGACCGCTGCGCGAGGTGTTGCGCCGCCTGGCGCATGAGTTGGCCGAGGAGCCAAGTCGCAGCCCCAGCCTGGTCCGCGGCTTGCTGGCCGCGCACTCCTCGAGCGAATCGTTCCTCAAGGTGATGCGCCACAACCTGGCGCGCGGTCGCCGCCTCCTGGCCCAAATCGCGGCGGAAGGCCAACGGCGCGGCGAGATTCGCTTTGACATCAAGCCCGCCGAACTGGCGCGCCTTTTCCAGCAGACCTTTTTTGGCGCCCTATTGCTGTGGGCGCTTCACCCGTCTTCCCAACTACAGGGGTGGCTTGACACAACCCTAGACTTTTTTTGGTCCGGCGTAGCGCCCCGGCCAGGGCAGGAAATCCATAGCGCGGAGAAGCGGCGATGATGAACAAGAGAAGGCTCATGGTCCTGCTCCCAGTGGTCCTGCTGGTGGCTGTGTTGGCTTACCTCATCCTGGGCAGGTCGAACGACGGGCGGGTCATCCGCGTCTCCGGCAACATTGAGGTCACGGACGCCGAGGTGAGCTTCAAGATCCTCGGGCGAGTCGAAGCGCGCCTAGTGGACGAGGGCGAAATGGTCAGGGCCGGGCAGACTATTGCCCGGCTGGACAGCGCCGAGCTTGCCCAGGAAGTTGCGGCGCGCCGAGCGGAAATGCAAGCCGTCCAGGCGGCCCTCGCCGAACTGGAAGCAGGCTCTCGGCCAGAGGAGATTGCGCAGGCCGAGGCTTCCGCCGCGCAGGCGAAAGCTCGACTGGACGAGATGCTCGCCGGCTCGCGGCCGGAAGAATTGTCGGCGGCGGAAGCCGTTCTCCGGCGGGCAAAGGCCGAAGCCGAACGGGCGCGGCTGGACGCCGAGCGGTATGAGGGGCTCTACAAGAAGGAGATAGTCTCCGCCCAGCAATATGACCTAGCCCGCACCGCCTATGAGACGGCGCTGGCCCGCCAGCGCGAAGCCGAGGAGCAGTACAAGCTGGTCAAGGAAGGCCCGAGAAAGGAGCAGATTGAGCAGGCCCGCGCGGCGTGGCTGCAGGCGCAAGAGCGCTTCGTGCTGGTGAAGAAAGGCCCGCGCCAGGAAACCATCGAGCAGGCGCGTGCTCGCCTTCAACAAGCTAAGGAAGGGCTGGCTGTGGCGGAAACCCGCCTGGGCTACGCCACGCTGACCTCGCCGCTGGCGGGAGTCGTTCTCTCCAAGAACGTCGAGCCGGGTGAATTCGTTGCCGCGGGCACGCCGATTGTAACTGTCGGGGACCTCGAGAATGTCTGGCTTCGCGCTTACATCAACGAAACTGATCTGGGGCGGGTAAAGGTCGGGCAGCGCGTGCGGGTGACCACAGACACCTATCCCGACAAGCGTTACGAAGGACGGGTCTCCTTCATCGCCGCGCAGGCCGAGTTCACTCCCAAGAGTGTGCAGACGGAAAAGGAACGCGTCAAGCTCGTCTACCGCGTCAAGGTGGACATCCGGAATCCCAACATGGAACTGAAGCCTGGCATGCCCGCCGATGCGGAAATCCTGGTGGAGGAGAAAAGCAAGTGACCGACGCCATCCGCACGGAGGCGCTGACCAAATCCTTTGACGGCGTGAAAGCGGTTGACGGCCTAACGCTGAACGTCGCCGAAGGGGAAATCTTCGGCCTGGTAGGACCCGACGGCGCGGGCAAAACCACCACGATGCGGCTCTTGACGGCGATTATGGAACCTACCTCCGGCGAGGCCTGGGTGGCGGGCCACCACATCGTGAAAGAGGCGGAGGCGGTCAAAGAAGACATCGGCTACGTGAGCCAGCGGTTCGGGCTCTACCCGGACTTGACAGTCGTAGAGAACATCGAGTTTTACGCCGACATTTATGGCGTGCCGCAGCAAGGCCGGCAGGAGAAGATCGATCGTCTCCTGGGCTTCAGTAACTTGACG
>JALHUF010000331.1 GCA_022866195.1 Terriglobia bacterium | reverse complement strand
CCTTGCTCGCGCATGCCGAAGCTCGATTCCTTGGTGCCGCCGAAGGGCAGTTGGTATTCTACTCCCGCCGTCGGCAGGTTCACGGTGATCAGGCCCGCTTGAATGCTGTTGATAAACTGGTGGACGCGCGTCAGATCCCTTGAGACGATGGACGCGGAAAGGCCAAACCGGGCGCTATTGGCCAGCCGCATCGCATCATCGAAATCCTCCGCCACCATCAGCGCCAGCACCGGCCCAAAGACCTCTTCCTGCGCGATGCGCATCTGCGGCACCACGTCGCCGAAGATGGTCGGCTCGACGAAGTAGCCCTTGTCGTAAATCCCGCCGGTCAGGCGATTCCCGCCACACAGCAGCTTCGCGCCTTCCTGCTTGGCAATCTCGATGTATTTCAAATCGGTCTCAAGCTGGCTGGCGTCCACTGCCGGGCCCATGTCGATGCCGGGTTCAAGGCCGTTGCCAACCTTCATCTTGCGGGTCTTCGCCACCAGGATTTCGACCAGAAGCTCGTAGACAGCGCGCTCGATGACGGCGCGGCTGCACGCCGTGCACTTCTGGCCCGTAGAGAAGAACGCGCCGTTCACGAGGACGTCCGCGGCGTAATTAAGATCGGCGTCCTTGAGGACCACCGTGGGGTTCTTCCCGCCCATTTCGAGCTGCACGCGAATCTTGCGCCGTGCCACGCGGTCGTAGAGCGTGTTCCCGACTTCGCAGGAGCCAGTGAAGGATACGGCGCGAATGGCGGGGTGATCGACCAGCGTGTTGCCGACCGTGCCTCCTCCGCCGGTAACGTAGTTGATGGCGCCCGCCGGGATGCCGGCTTCGTGAAGCGCTTCCACCAGGCGCAGAGCGCTCAGCGGCGCGAGCGACGCCGGTTTGATGACCACCGTGTTGCCACCCACCAAGGCCGGCGCCATCTTCCAAGCGGGAATGGCGCTGGGAAAATTCCAGGGCGTAATGAGGCCCACCACTCCCAGCGGCTTGCGCATCGTGTAGCAGAAGACGTTTTCGCGCTCGGAGGGAATCTGGTAGCTGAACTGCCTCGCGCCCTCGCCGCCAAAGTAATGGAAGATGTTGATGGCACGCTTCACTTCCGCCTTGGCTTCCGGCAGCGTCTTGCCTTCCTCGCGGGTCATGTCCTCGCCGAGTTTGGCAAGCCGGCTCTCCAGGATTTCTGCGGCCTTGAAGAGATATTCCCCGCGTCGCGGGGCGGGCAGCGCTGCCCAGCCGGGCTCCGCCTTCGCGGCCATGTCGCACGCCTCCTGGACGTCTGCGGGGCCGGATGCTTGAAACAGACCCACCACCTCGTCCGTGTCGGCCGGGTTGATGTTCGGAAACGTCTCGTGGGATTTGCACTCGACCCATTGGCCAGCAACATAATTGCGGAACACTTCGGGCATAGAGCCTCCCTTGCGCGAATGGCGATGGGGTTTCGATTCCCGGCTGCGGCGAGTCATTATCATCGGGCGGTTTGGTGAGTGTCAAGCGGAGCCGCGATGCTGATGCCTGCAGTTGCCAGGCCGCGAAGCCCTCGGCTACAATGCGCCCCGTGAAACGGAAACCAGAAAAGCTCCCTGAGAAATCGCCGAGGCCCGCGCCGAAATGCAACTGCAAATGCACCCAGTGCGACGTTGGCGCCCACTGCGGCAAGCGCCGCAACGAGTGTGAATGGCCGAAGTGGAGTGATCTGGCAAGGAAGAAAAGCTAAGGGTGAGCGGCGTGGAGTGAGATGCTGTTGGCCGCTTTCTCCTCGCGCTCCTTCTGCGCCCACTCCGTGAACATGCGTTCGAATTCCGCTGGCGAATATACGCCCTTTTGGGTCAGGAGGCTGTTCATGGCGTACACAGTAGCTTTGAAACGCTCATCCCTCGACAGTGATTCGAGAGCTTCTTCGAATGACATGACCGTTCTCCCTCTTTCCGGTTCTTGCATCCTCAAGTTAGCCTGAATGTTACCCGCTTCCCCGCGACGTTTCAATACGTTTCCGCGCCCGCTGCGACGTGCAGATTCGTCTAGCGGCAAACACGATCTGGTTGCTAATTCTCTCCAAACCTGAAAATATCCATCTTCGCGAATTCTGGAGGGGGACATGCGCAAGAGCGTTGTTGCCCTTGAGTTCCTCGTGCTGGTGGGACTCGCCAGCGGTGCCGCGGCAAGAGACTACGAGACGGTGGAGATGACCGCCCCCCATCTGGGCGGCACGACCGTGGGCTTCAACCTCATTCTGCCTCGCGACTATGCCACCTCCGCGCGACGCTACCCCGTGCTTTACCTGCTGCACGGCTACACCGACCACTATCCCGCCTGGGTGAGCTACACGCGTTTGACGCAATACGCGCGCGGCTACGATCAGATCATCGTGATGCCCGAAGGCGACAACGGTTTCTACACCAACAGTGCGTCTGACCCCAACCTCGCCTGGGAGGATTTCCTCATCCTGGATTTGATTCCCTACGTGGACAGCCACTACCGCACCGTCGCCTCGCGGAGCGGACGCGCCATCGCCGGCCTTTCCATGGGAGGCTACGGCGCCATGAAGCTGGGATTGAAGTACCCCCAGATGTTTTCCGCCGTGGCGAGCCTGAGCGGGGCAGTGGCCGCAGCCCGCTGGCGGCAACGGCCCCTCGACGATGCGGAATTCGATAAATTGATCGATGGCGTATTCGGCCCGGCTGACAATCCCGCGCGTGCCGCCAGTGACCCCTTCGAGCTGGTGAAGAAGGTGCCAGCCGACGCTCGCCCGCAAATCTACCTGTCGATCGGCTCCGAGGACTTCCTGCTGGAAGAGAATCGGGAATTCGCGCGGCTTCTGACGCAACTGAAGATTCCCTACGAGTACCGCGAGATTCCCGGCAAGCACGAATGGCCCGTTTGGGACCAGCAGATTCAGGTGGTGCTGGCAATTCAGGCGCCGGTGATTGGGGCGCTTTCGGGAACGCGCTACTGACCCCGGTAGGGGCGGACCTGGGTGTCCGCCCGGGGGCGCACCCGCGGGTGCGCCCCTACAAGAGCGAGCGAACGCGTGCCGAGCGCTGTTCCGGGTCCGACATCAGCGCCACAGCGTATTGAAAGCCGCCCAGGCAGCCGCGCATGACCGCCAGGCTCCGATAGTAGTCGTGGTAACGAAACCCCGTCTCGCCTCGCCACATGGGAAAGGCCGCGCAGGCTTCCAGCCAGCGATCGTAAACCGCGCTGATATCAAGGTAAGTATCGGGCTGGAAGTTGGTCATGTCTTCCCAGTTTTCCGCAAAGAAGAGCTTGCCTACGGAGTGCGCCGGACGTTCGCGTGTGATGGCGGGAAGGCCGGCATAGAAGAGGGCGTCGCGCACAAGGGCATGGCAGTTCTGGTGGTCCTTGTGCCAACTGCCGCTCCAGTGGGTCACGACGAGGGCAGGCTTGAACTGCCGGATAGCGTCGCATACGGCGAAGCTCGCTTCGTCATGCAGGGGAATCTCGGCGTCGGGATAGGTGAGGAAGGCAGTCTCGGCGCCCAGGATTTTTGCAGCCTTTTCGGTGGCGGCGCGTTGCATCTCGCCATATTCCTTGGGCGGAATGGTCTTGTGGCCGCGCTCGCCCAGCGAGAGGCTGAGGAAAACGCCACGCCCGCCGTTGCGGATGTGTTGCGCCACCGTGGTGCCCATAGTGAATAAGGCATCGCCGGGGTGCGCAGCGATGGCAAGAATCGTGTCAGGCATTGGTTTGTCTACTCTTCAGGGCGCAAAAGTCTAAAGGGTAAAGTGTAAAGTCTCAAACCCGCCGACATGCACTTCAACCCTCAAACTTCACACTTTACACTTTCAATTACCGCGCCACCACCGGCAGAACCAAAGCCGAAGGGCGCTCGCGGTCGTGATAGATGGTGTTCGTCGCCTTCGTCAGGCGGGTGGCGCCGCCGACTTCTTCGCCCGTATTCAAGTTGCGATCGAAGCGCGGGAAGTTGCTGCTTGAGACCTCCAGGCGCAGTTTGTGCCCCGCGCGGAAGACATTGCTGGTGGCCCAGAGGTCGAGGGTGAACTTATAGACCTCTCGCGGATTCATGAACTCCGGCTTCTCCGGCGAGTTCCGGTAGCGCGCCCGCAGGATGCCGTCGCTGAGGTTTTGGGCGAAGCCGTTGGGCCAGACGTCCACGAGCTTGGCGGTGAAGTCGGTGTCCACGGCGGAAGAGCTCGCATAGAACTCGAGACTGACGGGCCCGGTCACCTCGAAGTCTTGCTTGAAGGGTGCGGTGGTGAACACCAGGACATCGCCTCGGGCCTCGGCGGGGCGCTGGTCAAACGCCCCCGAAGCAAGGCTCTCGTTGTCGCAGCAGAGGCCGCCGCCATGCGTGGGGACCGGCTCGAGGGGGTTGTACACGAAGTGGTCAGGCGTCTCCGCCTGCGGCGCTTCGGTCGTGAGTGTTCCGTCGCCGAGGAGGGAATTCGCGTTGCCGCCCGAGTGCAAGTAGTACGGAGTGGTTTTCGCGCGCGCCAGGGGCCAATCGTCTTCTTCCCGCCAAACGTTTTCTCCCATAACGAAGATCTTCACCGGCTTCTCGCGTTCCACACCGCTATTTATGCCCTTCAAAAGGTAGTCATACCAACGGAGCATCAGTTCGTCGATATCAAATCGCTCGGCGCCGCCACGCGCCGCGGGACCGAAATCCACTTCGCCGACCTTGCTGCCGTACCGCCCGTGATACCAGGGCCCGACCAGCAGCCGCTGGCCCCGACGAGCAGCGTCGCCTCCGGCGTGCGCCTTGATGCCGACGTAGTTCCGCAGCGTCCCGCCCAGAAAGATGTCGTACCAGCCGCCCACGTGGTAAGCGGGCACCAGAACCTTCGCGTGCTGCTCTTCAATCGACCACTGCTTCCAATAGTCGTCGTAGCTGGGGTGGGCAAGCCAGTCGGTGAAGTAAGACGCCAGACCCTCCGCGCTGCCCAGTTCGAGGAGCGGGTAAGCGGTGAGGGGCAACTTCCAGATCCACGGCAAGGCTCCCGATTTCTCTCGCGCGCGCCGGCTGAGCGTGTCCTGGGCGAGGCCCGAGGTCCACGATTCATTGAACCATTGCTCGAACGCGCCGCCCTGATACGTCCAGCCGTCGTGATAGTTGGACGCTGTGACTACCGGGAAGACGCCCGCCAGATGCGGCGGCGAGGCGATGGCGGCGAGCATCTGCGTCGCGCCGACGTAGGAACCGCCGAACATCCCCACCTTGCCGTTGGCGTACGGCAGCGCGGCAGCCCATTCCACCGTGTCGTAGCCGTCCTCCGCCTCATGCTTGAACGGGTACCACTCACCCTCGGAGGTGTAGCGCCCGCGGACGTCCTGGATGATGGCCACGTAGCCGCGCGCTGCCGCCTTGAGACCGAAATCCACGCCGCCGCGTTTATCGTAAGGCGTGCGCTGCAGCAGCACGGGGAACTTGCCATCCGCTTTGGGCCGGTAGATGTCGGCACGCAGAATGACGCCATCGCGCATCTTCACCGCCACGCCACGCTCAATCGTCATCTCATAGCGCTCGGCGGCCAGCGCCGCAGCCCCCGCCACCCAAAAGAGAAGCGCCAGTGAGAAGATCTTGTGCCGGTTCATCATTACCTCGCTGTTCTGTCTGGATCCGCGCCCTAGCCGCGCGTCAGCAAGAAGCAGGATTATGAACGCGCAACGGTAGCTAATCAAGCGGGGGAGCACGCTTACGGTGCTCCTGCCGCGTGAGCACCATAGGTAGCGCAGCCCGTCGGCTGACGGGCTGCGGCTTTTGCATTCCGAAAGCTACGTCAGCGTTAGTTCCCTCAGCGCGCCGAGCAGCCGTTCCACTTCTTCCGCCGTGTTGTAGTGCACCAAGCCGATGCGCAACAGGCCGCCGGTGGATTCGACCCCGAGGCGTTCGGTCAGGTTGAGCGCGTAGTAGTTGCCGTCCCAGGTGAAGATGCCGCGCGTGCCGAAGAAGTCTGCCAGCTCGCGCGGCGTGTGACCCGCAAGGCGTATGGCCACTGTCGGCGTCCGCTGGTCAAAGCGCGCCGGGTCGCGGATTCCGTAAAAAGTCAGCCCCGGAATCTCCAGCAGTCCGGCGATGAGTGGCTGGATGAGGCCGCGCTCATAGCGGCGGATCGCTTCATAAGCTGCGACGAGCGCGGCGCGGCGCGTCGTCGCCGCGGGCGAACAAAGGCGTCCCAGCTCCGCCAGATAATCAACTGCCGCTCGGACGCCTGCCAAGCCTTCGTGGTTCTGTGTGCCGGTTTCCCAGCGACCGGGAAGTTCCTCGAGAGCGGGACGGACCTTATAGGGACGCAGACGGGCCAGATGCTCGCGCTTGCCGTAGAGCACGCCGGTGTGCGGTCCGAAGAATTTGTAGGGTGAGCAGGCCAGAAAATCGCAGTCCAGGGCGCGCACATCGATTGAGCCGTGCGGGGCATAATGCACGGCATCAATGAAGGCCATCGCACCGACGGCGTGGGCCAGCCGGACGGCCTCGGCCACGTCGTTGATGGTTCCTACGGCGTTCGAGGCATAGCCTACGGCCACCAGGCGTGTCCGCGGATTAATCTGCCGCGCCAGGTCTTCCATGTCGAGCGTGCAGTCCTCGACGCGGATGTCCACCGCGCGGACCACGGCGCCACGCTCCGCGAGCGCCTGCCAGGGCGCGACGTTGGCGTCGTGGTCGAGGCGCGTGACCACTGCTTCGTCGCCGGCGCGCAGTTCGCGCGCGAGGGCGTGGCTGAGCGCGAAGGCAAGCGTGGTCATGTTGGGCCCGAAAACCACTTCGTCTGCGTCGCAGCCAAGCAGGTCCGCGATGGCCGCGTGCGCTCCGGCAATAATCTCATCGCTGCGCCGGCTGGTCGAGAACGCGCCGTGCGTGTTGGCGTTCGAATGCACCAGGTAGTCGCACATGGCGGCGATCACGCGCTCGGGCACTTGCGTGCCTCCAGGCCCGTCGAAGAAGACTGCCGGATGACCATTCACTTCCTGCGCCCGCGCGGGGAATTGCGCGCGCGCCCAGGCCACATTGAAATCCGTCATTGCTGACTCCTTTCCTCTCCGATCCCTCGCGGGCCGGGTATCAGCCGCCTGTGGTTTGCTCTGCCCGAACTCCCGTGAAGCCTACTCCGCCACTTCGCGCCGGGTCAATCGCTGAATGACCGCGTGAGCTTTCAAGCTTTCCGGAAGCGCGATCGGCGCCTTTCCTTGACGCTTCTCGAGGCGTGCTATAGACTTTTTCAGAT
>JALHUF010000330.1 GCA_022866195.1 Terriglobia bacterium | reverse complement strand
GCCAAGCGCCGGATTCTGTACCTTGGCGCGACAGACAGCTGTAACCTAATCGTAGTAGAGCACGACTTCATGGACAGGCCGTTGTCCACCCGACGAATTCCCCTCAGTGACCTCGAGAAAGCCTCCTACAAGAAAGGCGTCCTGACAGACACCCTCATCATCAAGGTCCGTGAGGAGAAGGCAGTGAAGTTGCAGGTGGCCAAGTGGCTTCGCGAGCAAGGAGAGCGACTCCTGACAATGATACCCGGGCGGATGTGATCAGCTGCCACCCGCACCTCGCCCGCTCCCGAGTCCGCCCAACAACTCGCTGCAGCTGACCCGGCTGGCGTGCGGAAAGTTGGATGGTGCCTGGCCTGCCAGAATGCGCGAGAATGGATGGACCGGTGCCCGAGCCGCCGGGCAGCTTAGCTCGAGGCCGTTAGCCCGCATTTTCACAGCCAAGTTTGTTCTTTCAAGGAGACACAATATGAACCCGTTACTTAGAATTCTACTAATTCCCTTTGCCCTTGCTGTTGTATACGCGATCTACCTTGGAGCAGGAATTTCCTGGCGCTTTCTGAGAGATAAGCTGGGTACAAAATGGGGGCTCATCATCGCACTTCTCCTTTTCGGAATAAGCTGCCCTACTTCAATCAGCTTCTTCTTTACCTTCTCTGACATACCGGTAAACGAAGTCCCAATGTCAAATGTGGCAGGTGAAGTCATGTTTGCTGCGGTTGCCATCTTCACAGGGATCATTATCTGGACTGTTATTATCGGAGGACGTAAAGCCTTAGACGAACCCAAAACTCATAAACGTTCTGATGGCCTGTCGCTTGAACTGGAAGATGGCACAAGCTATCACAATCCAACAGAGGCTAACATAATACAGGCTTTGATGAGTCTGAATCCCAATACAAACACATTTGCCATCCTAAACTCAGGTGAGAATGAATACATCCAAGTGGCAGTCAGCAATAATGGATATGTTTTAGAATATCAAACGGGAGACTTGTCTCAACATTACGTATCTTCGAAACCCATGGCACTAGAAGATGTAATCAAAGCCTTCCAACTCTATGCGAGTAACGACCCTACTTGGAAAACAATAACACAGTGGGAGCAGATGCACCTGTGATGCAACATTACTGGTGGTGATGCCACATCAGATGTAGAGCGGGCTAACCCCGCCTCCCCCTGACGGGCGGGGCTTCGCCACCGCCCGAGGGTATACACCGCTGAAATAGCGTTTTCGCAAGTCCCGAGGTCGATACCGTCAAATGCCCGCCCGCAGGTAAGCCAAACCGTTAGCCCGCTCCTTTCCAACCCGAACATTGAAACAAGAGCTTTGCCTTCTGGCTGGCGGTCGAGTCTTTGGAGTTCAGGACTTCTTGTCTGTGCCTCCCGGCAAGCAAACTGCCGTGAAGGTTCAGGCTTCCGCCCGCCGTGTAAGGAAGGCCAGTGCGCCCGCTCGCAATGGCGTATCCAGGGAAGCAACTGTCCCCCACCGAGAAACCGTCCATCGCTCTTCGCCTGAACTGGCGCTTTCTGGCAAAGATGAGTGCAAATCCGGTCGGTTGCCCAAGTCGGCGGTTGTACGGCCTACAGAGAAGATGCTTGATTTGCAGCGAATTGGTGCAGGAAGGTTTTGGAAGAAGGTCAAGTTGATTCTGAATCGAGTTTGAGCGGGCTAACACCGGCTGCACCTGACGGGCGGGGCTTCGCCCTCGCCCGAGGGTACGCTCCGCCAAAAAGGCGTTATCGCAAGTCCCGAGGCGGGTGCCGTCAAACCCCCGCCCGCAGGTGAGCCACACCGTTCGGCGGCTGCGGAGTTGGTGCCGGCGGTATGGCCTTCCTGGCTGGGGCCTAGCTTTCCTGCGAGGTATCCCCATGGATCTCGGCGTTCGCCTAAGTGATGTCCTCCCCTTCTTCTTCTCCACACTGTTCGGTTTCTGGCCCTTGCTCGTGCTCTCTCCCATCACGTGGAGTCGCCCCCACGTCCGTGCGTTCCTCGGGATGTGGGGACTGGTCGCATTGGTTCGCATCGCCAAGGCCCTCTTCCCCGGTCCAGGCCTCTCGTTCATACCCGAGCCCCTCAGCACCATCCTGTTCATCGTTGCGGGAGTGGGGCTGGTCATCGCCTTCCTTGCAGCACCCCGGCGCTCATCCGTCCAGAAGTAGAACCCGAGGCACATGCCTCCCTCCCCGGCGACCCATCAATCGACCACGCGGCCGCCACGTGCACTCGTGGTGATCTCAGGGCAGTCTCACGAGGACAAGTGTGCGACGCAGCCGCCGAACAACTCGCTGAAGCTGACGCGGCGGGCGTGCGGAAAGTTGAAGCGTGCCTTGCCTGTCAGAATGCGCGAGAATGGGTGGGCCGTTGCCCGAGCCGCCGGGCAGCTGCCCCTCGCAAGCTCGGGGTGCTCCCAGGAGAACACTGGGACCATGTACGCGAAGCTCGAGGCCGTTAGGCGGCCCAAACTGCTCACGGAGGTAGTGATGGCCGATCGGGGTATCTCGACAAAGACGCAGCTCCTCGCCGAG
>JALHUF010000329.1 GCA_022866195.1 Terriglobia bacterium | reverse complement strand
GAGCGTGCAGAGATTCTCAGCTAAGCACGCCAAGTGTGGTGTCATGCTTCGTTCATCTCCTGTACTTTTTCTTGAAGTGGCGGGCGCCCTCTCCCTAAGCCTTCAGTAATCCGAGTGCTGTGGGGGTAGGGGGACCCCTTGCCGGGAGACACGCCGCGAGAGCGCTCGCTGGTCCCCCTTCGGTCTCCCGAGGCTGCCTGCTCCGTCCAGTCCTGGACGGCGATTCCGCCCCTTCCATGTTTCGCCGCAAGCTGCGTCGTAGTCGCGTCAGGTGACCAGGCGGAATGCCCCGCCATCGCGCGGATTTGCCCCAGGACGCGGCGCGAGGGGCTAGGTGAGTCCACACACACACCACACGTCACACCCCCCCTACACCTAAGCGCCGGGGGGTTTTGTGTCGTGCCTTGTGACATAACCTCCCCCTGCTGCTCAGCGGCGTGCTATAAAGTGCATGTATGCGCGGGCGCGGCATTCTAAGATAGTGAACGGCATTCAACCCGTGTATTTACGCGGTCAAGGTGCAATCGGCAGCGAAGTTCCGCCGACATCTGCCGACAAACGACTCTCAATTCGGGACCAAGAGGTCGGAGGTTCAAATCCTCTCGCCCCGATTTTCTCTTTCATCGGCTCCACGGGTCGCAAGGTGACCGGGAAGTGGCTTTGCGGGCAAGCGCCGTTTTTCATTCCCCGCGTTGACCAATCAGTAGCGAGGATCGAGGGAATGTCTACTTAACGTAGGCGACGCCGTAATATCGTCCCGTGGCGCTGAGGGCGGACCAGACAATTCTCCCTCTGGTCTCCACGGGGACCTGGTTAAAGGCAAAGGGAAGGACGATGGAGACTTCGTCCCCGACACTGAAGATCTTGGTGCTCAAGAAGCAGAGTCCGGATTTCGAAACATCCCGCGTTTGTGCGACGTCGGTCACACCCCAACTGTTGCGCACCCGAATCCGCATTACTAGCTTGAGACGTCGCGCTTTCCGCTGTTCAGCCGAGGGCCGCGCGCCTTTGCGGCCGGCTTCCACCATCTCCGGTAGAACCACCTGGTCACTGGGCCGCCAGCGCGTCGTCTCCTTGCAGCGGTCACAGTGGCGGGAGATCAAACCCGTGGCCAGAAGAACGTCATACTCGATGGAAGCCATCGGGCTTTGCACGGCCTTCTTGCAGGCGCCGCATTCGATCAGCGCTTTGGGCTGCATCCCCTCGGCAGGGTGACTGAACTCGACCCCCCAGATGTTGCTCTCCGGATTGAGAGCTTCCAGGCCCCACTCGCGCCGCTCGCCAATGACCTGCTGAAAGGCACCCACCACCCGAAACTCTTCCTCGATACTGTTGTCTTTGTTCATGATCAGGACAACGTCGTCGGTCAATAAGGAGTGCATCAGACTGATGCGCGCGCCCTGCTGATTAAAGCTGATGGTCACGGTGTCTTCACTGAACGCTACCCCATTCATGTCGTTTCCGATGACGCGAATGCGGACGGGAGCGAGGATGCGGTCCGTTCGGCGCCTGCTTTCTCCGTCTGTCCCCGCCTCAGTCTCTGGTTTCGCTTCTCCCATGTCCAAAACCATACGACATCTTACCCCCAAGTTACAAGGTCAGAGCCCCCGGTTGGTCTGGCGGTCACGGGGTGTTACCTTGCGCCGGGAGAGTCCAGTCCATGGAAGAGGGAGCCCGCACATCGCTGGGAATGGCCGGGTTCGGTGGGCACGTGCTATCATGACATTTCAGGTTTGGGACAAAGAGGTTGCGGGTCTAAGTCCTCCCTCTCATATTCTCTGGTTGGGCCCTGCATGGCAACAAGGTGCATCCTGGTCACGAATGATGACGGCATCCACGCCGAGGGCCTGAAGGCTCTGGAAAAGAGCTTGGCCTCGGTTGGTGAAGTCACCGTGGTGGCGCCTGATCGCGAAATGAGCGCTAGCAGCCAGTCCATCAGCGTGCACACCCCGCTGCGCGTATATGCTTTCGACGGCCGCCACTACGCGG
>JALHUF010000328.1 GCA_022866195.1 Terriglobia bacterium | reverse complement strand
CCCGGCATGATCCCGAGCGTGGCGCTGCCTGGCGCGAGGCCATTGATGGCCTCGTTCACCGTGCCGTCGCCCCCGCAGACGAGAACCAGTTCGGCCCCTTCCTTCACAGCGGCGCGCGCCAGGTCGCAGGCCTCGCCAGGGCCGGAGGTTGGCGCAAGCTTGACCTCAATTCCTTCTTGGCGCAGCACTTCCACGGCGGCGCGGATTTGCCGCTCGCGTCGCACCGGGTGTCGCCCGGCAACCGGATTGTAGATGAGCGTCGCGTTCTTCAACGGCTGGCTCTATGAGGGCTGAGAGTTGAAGCTGGAAATGCCAAGGCTGAACGGCAACAACCAGCAGTCACAAGCCGGAGGCGTGGCGCGCCCTGAGCTCGCGCTGCGCCTTCCACCTCCTGCGCCTTGGGACTGTCGTTCCCTGGCGAATTGTGGGCGCGACGACGCCGGTGACCACCTTCTTGGCCGTCATCTCGCCGGTCTTCTTATCGGCCTTTACATCCACCCAGACCTGGTCGCCAACCTTCAGGTTGTCGAACGAACCGGGCTTGCCGTCGCGGATGTACTTGGTCTTGCGGTCGAGCTTAAAGGCCTGGTCAATTCCGAACTTGGTTTTTTCCAGGACGATTTCGTTCGTGTCAATCTTCTTGATGACACCGTAAAGGTAGTCCTGATAAACGCGCGCGATGGAGGTGGGATCGCCGTAGCGCGCCGTTCCAGACCTGGGCGGCTCGCGGTGCTGGGCCAAGCCGGGTAAGGTCGCCACCGTGATGCTGAGAAACCCTAACGAGGCCATTGCCTTCAGCTTCATTTGTTCTCCTCACTTAGGGAAACTAGCAAGCGACTTGCACCTCTGTCAAGGTGGGATTGGCGTCTCAGCGCAGGGCTCTGCGCCGCCTTTGCGGGCGCGCTAGAGACCGGCACTCCAAGGGCGCCCTGCGGAACCGAAGTCTTAGCCCGTCGCGCCTTGCCTTCTCCCCATTTGTCGCGTACGGTCAAAGGGGCCTCCTTCCACTGTATAATCTGCCTATCCGCCGGCATGAGGGACGCACCGGGGCCAAGAACATTGAGAAAGATATCGAGAAACTGCGGCAAGAAATCCGCTACCACGAGCACCGCTACTACGTGCTGAACGACCCGAAGATTTCTGACTTCGAGTTCGACAAGCTGATGCGTCGGCTCCAAGACTTGGAAGGCGAGCACCCGGAACTCATAACTCCCGATTCGCCCACGCAGCGCGTGGGGGGTCAGCCGGCCGAGGTGTTTCCCAAAGTCCGCCACTCCGTGCAGATGTTGAGCCTGGATAACACTTACTCGGTGGAGGAGCTGAAGGATTTTGATCGGCGCGTGCGCGAGCTTTCGGGGCGCGCGCGGGTGGAATACGTGGGGGAACTGAAGCTGGACGGGCTCTCCATGGCCTTGACTTACGAGGACGGCGCGCTGGCTCGCGGCGTGACGCGCGGGGACGGAACGCAGGGCGAAGATGTCACCGGCAACGTCAGGACGATCCGCTCCGTGCCGCTGCGAATCGATCCCAAGAAGCTGGAAGCCATCGGCCGCCCCAAGCGTTTCGAAGTGCGCGGCGAAGTCATCATGACCCGCCAGGCCTTCGAGCAGGTGAACGCCCAGCGCGAGGCCGCAGGCGAGCCCAAGTTCGCCAACCCGCGCAACGCGGCGGCAGGCTCCATGCGGCAACTCGATCCGCGTATCGTCGCGGAGCGCAAGCTGGACATGTACCTTTACCAACTGCTGGTGGAAGGCGGCGTTGCCCTGCCCGAGCACTGGAAGGCGCTCGAGGCGCTCGCCAGGATGGGCTTCAAGGTGAACCCGCACCGGCGGCTCTGCCGCTCTTTCGAGGAATTGCTCGACTACATCCAGGAGTGGGAAGCGAAGCGCGATAGCCTGGAGTACGAAATTGACGGGATTGTGGTCAAGGTCAACGACACGCGCCTATGGGAAGAACTCGGCACCACCGCCAAGTCGCCGCGCTGGGCCGCGGCGTTCAAATATCCAGCACGGCAGGCCACCACGAAGGTCGTGGATATTCGCCCGCAGGTGGGCCGCACCGGCACGCTCACGCCCGTTGCCGACCTCGAACCGGTGGATGTGGGCGGCGTCACCGTGAGCCACGCCACGCTTCACAACATGGATGAGATCGAGCGCCTGGGCGTCAAGATCGGCGACACGGTGCTCATCCAGCGGGCCGGGGAAGTGATTCCGCAGGTGGTCAAGGTAATGAAGCAGGCGACGGATGGGCGGGAGTTCCGCATGCCCAAGAAGTGTCCGGTGTGTGGCGGCGAGGTTTACCGGACCGAAGGGGAGGTTGCCTATCGCTG
>JALHUF010000327.1 GCA_022866195.1 Terriglobia bacterium | reverse complement strand
TCGTCAATCACGATAACTTCCAGGCTGGGGTAGTCGGTCCTGAGAATGGAACGGACAGAATCCACGATGACCGTTTGCTCGTTCCAAGCCGGCACGATAATGGTCACCGGGGGGGTGACGGCAGACTCCCGCAGCTCATCCAGGCCCTGGTAACTGAGCTGGCGGTTGTGGAGCCACACCGAGCCCAGGGACATGAGCATGAGCAGAGTATAAGTGCCGTTGGCCAGGAAGAAGTAAGACACGATCACCACGTTGAACATGTTCATGGCGTGATAGAAGATCTGTCTCCACTCTTCCATAGGCTTAGGATTCTCCTTTGCTCACCGCACCATGGATGGTGGCTTCGGCCAACGCGCGCAACTCCTCGTCAGGTTCCCGGGTTGCCAGATGTCTTACCCAGGCGCGGATCTGCGGGTCAGGATGCCGTCCGAAACCCTGCAGGAATTTCTTGCGCAGGTCACGCTCCGAGCTGCTCTGCAACACCGAGATCAAGTAGCTGGTCTTTCCCATTTGAGCGAACTGTTCGATCACCCGCCCCTCCGCGCCGTCCTCCCCGCTGCCATACTGGGCGAGAAGACTGGGAATCAGTCCCGCGCGCTGCATTTCGTCGGCGATTTGTTCGCGGCTGTAGCGGTCCTCGGTCCTCAGGAAATGCGAGGCCAGGTGGTCACTGCCCGCCCGACCGAATACCAGGAGGGTTCGCGCCGCGGCTTCCCGGACCATCCAGTGGAGATCCGTCAAACGCTGGGCCACTTGCAGCGCCTGCGAGAGATACTTGCGCTTGGCCAGGGCGCGTACCGCATGCAGGCGCACGAACCACTGGGTATCCTCGAGCAGCGTCAGCAGTACTGGGGTGGCGCGAGGGTCCTCCAGGTGCGAGATTACCGGTGCTGCCCGGGCGCGCACATCGGGGTTTTCGTCGAAGCAGAGCTGGTTAAGGAACACGTCAGAGAGTTCGGGCGGAAACACTTTCGCGTCCAGGACGAACTCCTCTTCCCACGCGGCGTGACGCTCTACGATTTCCCGAATGATGTCGGTGGCCAAGAAGCGAATCCGCCGATTGGAGTAATTGAGCGAAGGGATCAGCCCGACCGTCTGTTTGAGCGGAAAGCTGACCAGGGCTGTCTTGACGGCCCGCACGGAGAGGGTGCTGGACGGCTTGAGGACCACCGCGTGCAGGCGCGCCACCAGCGGCGCAAAGCTGTCCGGTTCCTGAATGGTGGCCAGGGATCGGACCGCAACCGCTTGCACGTCGGGATGGGGGTCGTCGAGGGCTTTTACCAGCAAGGGCCAGATGGGCCGGTGTTGGATAATGCCGAGGTTATCGGCAGCTTTGGCGCGTACCAGGAAGTGCAGCCGACCCACGCGCTCCAGAAGGCCCCCCGGGCGTCCTAGAGCCTCACGGATGGTGCTCGCGTCCAGCCGGCCACTCAGCCTTTGCTGCCACACTTTCACCAGACCCAGGTCCTCGCAAAGCCGGCGCAGGATGGGCACCTGGTCAAGCGTGGGCCGTTTCTCTAAGCAGAGCTGCTCCAGAACAAAGATCCGGTCGCGTCCAGAGATGCCTTTCAGGACAGCCAGACCTCTTTCGTATTCAAGCTTCTGCGCCAGCAACGAGGTGATGACCGGGCTGTACCTCTGGCGCAGGTCGTCGATCCGTTGGAAGTACTTATCTCGCCGCTGCCGCCGCGCGATGGTCGCCACCATCAGCGCGCCCGTCCCCAGCAGCACAAGAAACAGGATGGTGACTACGACCTCGGTGATATGTTCAATGAGGAACGGCATATCGTTCGTGCCTGCTCCCGGGCGCCTTCAGCCTTTCTTGGCTCGGCATCTAGCTGCAACGTCTCGTGCGGGGCTCCCCGGGCTCCGCCTGATCTCCTGGCCCCGCAGCTTCTCCCTTCCTACGCGATGAATTCAGAGCCCCTCGCCGGAACTACTCACGCATCGGTAAGTCTGCGCCCGTGCCTTACTCCGATGCGCAGCCGCAATCCTGAGGAGGCGCCCGACATGGAGCCGGAAAGGTTTTCTTGCAGTTGCTTCTCGATTTCCTTCTGCGCGGGCGCTTGCAGTGGCTGACGGAGACATCGTGCCCAGTGTTAAAAAGCGAGACCGCTTAGGCCTTGTGGGTCGAGGCCCGGTCATTCCACTCGCCCTGCTCTGCGGACGCACACCGCCCCGGCACACTGCTCATCAATTAGAACGCCATTTTTGCTGCTCTGGGAAAACAACCACCGCGTCGCGGATTATAAGACCGAATCTTAGCCAAGACCATACCTTTTTACAGACTCGCGGATGGCGCTTACTCGTTGTGCAATACGCCTATTTGTCGCGGGTCTATCTTCCCCAGGTCTGTGCAGGCAAGGAGGGGCAGCGTCCAAACTTGAAGAAAGCACAGCGCGCCAGGCTCGCCCCTTCTTGCGTTGTCCACAGGCTCAGCGTTCCACCGGCAATCCGGCTTTTTCCCACCCTGCCAAGCCGTCCTGGTAAGCGCGCACTCTCTCAGCGGAGAAGCCGTTCCTGAGCAAGACGCGCCCGGAGGCGCGGCTGGCCGCGCAAACGTCGCCCGGCGACCTCCCGCTCTCGTACAGCACAATGCTCCTGTCTTTGGGCAGATTGCTCCCGCGCTTCTCCATCTTATCCAGCGGGAGGTTGATGGCTCCGGGGATTCGCCCGTTCTGAAATTCTTTGCGCTCCCGAACGTCGACGAACAAAGCCTTCGGGGTGCTGTTGAAGAATTGGCGCGCTTCGGCTGTCCCGATCAGGCGGGGCTGGGGTTCTCCGGCTTGGTTCTCACTGCACCCCATTTGGGGACCTTGGAACTGCGTGAAGAACGTTGTGCCGCTGTTGGCCAGCGTGCCGGGTGAGGCGGATGGGAAGCCCCCTGTCGGCGGTACTGAGGCCGGTGCCGCTGGCGTCGGAGACGGGGCACGCAGCGCAGCCGCGCGGGCAAGTTCCTGATCGAGCAGGCGCGAGAATTCTGTGAGCTCCAAAGGGCCTTCAATCATCTTCTGCCCGATGAAGAAGGTGGGTGTGGCACGGACGCCCAAGGCCCGGCCATCCTCGAGGTCGCGGTTAATCCGGGCCGCCATAGCGCCGCTCGAGAGGCATTGGTTGAAGCGCGCCACATCCAGGCCGGCTTCGCGGGCATAGCGCGCGAGCGCTGACGCACTCAAGTCATCCTGTCCCCGGTAAAACCTCTCGAGGGTTTCCCAGAACTTCCCTTGCGCGGCCGCGCATTCAACAGCTTCGGCAGCCTTCTCTGCCTGAGGATGGATCCGGGCCAACGGGAAATGCCGAAAGACAAACCGAATCTGGCTACCATACCTCCTGCGAATCTCGCGGGCGTTCGCTTCTGCTGGGGCGCAGATGGGGCATTCGATATCTCCAAACTCGACTACGGTCACCGCCGCCTCCGGGTTTCCCGCCACCCGGCTGTCGGGCCGCACGAGGCGTTGGACTAGGGTCTCGGGAGCGGCTGGTTGCACCGGGGGAAGTGCCCCGTGCCGCGAGAGGAAAATGAAGGTTGGGATGCCGACTACCAGGGCAGCAACAAATAGCACAAAATGCCTGCGCACCGCGGCCAATGCCACCACGGGCTCCGGCAATGGCGCGGGGCGTAAAAGCTCCGCGCTGGCCAAAGCAAGAATGAATGTCACAGCCAGCGCTGAGATGACGCACCACGTGCACCAGGCGTGTAATACGAAAGCCTCAATCCCCGTCAGGTAGAGAGAAAAAAGGAACCCCGCGCCTGAAATGCCTGCGACGGCATAGCGGAGCGCCCGTGCCAGTGCGGCGGGGACCATCGGCCCGGCAAAAATCAGCAGCGCCAGCGTGACGTACATCAGCACGCCGTACGCGGGCAGGGGGACGCCCCAGAGGTTCGAGTAGGAGCTGGCGCGCACCGTGTCGCAACCGCTCCCTAGACAGACTATGGGGCGTGAAGGTGAGGTGTAGACCCACAAGAGGTAGGTGGAGTCGAACAGTCCGAGCAGACTCAGCGCCAGCAGCAGCGATTTCCGCATCGCTTGTTATTGTACAACGGTCCGATGGAGACGGATTGAGGATTGAAGATTGAGCCACCCATCTCCTCGGCTCGCTGAGACCAATCTTCAATCATCAATCTCCAATCGGCAACATCAAAATGCTCCGCCCCCGCCACCGCCGAAGCCGCCGCCTGAAAAACCTCCGCCCCCAAAGCCTGAACTGCCAGAAGAGCCAGAGCCCGAGCCTTCCGACCGCGGCGTCGAGACGAACGTCGAAGCGGTGCGAGACGACAGGTTATTCAGGTTGTACATCAGGAGGGACGGCCGGAAGGCGCCGTCGTAGTGCCCCTGGTACCAATTCGGCGGCTGCTTGCAGATGTCCTCAAAAGCCCGCGCCCACTTGCCCTCGACGCCCAGGGCCATGGCGTAGGGCAGATACTTGTCAAACATCGCGGGGGAATTCACCAGCCGGGCGAGCTGATCCTTTTCGGCGCGGTTCATGAACTCCTCGAAGCCGAGGATCTGGTTGCGCACGCGTGCACCGTGGATGGTACGCGCCGGCATCACGAGCGCGAACAGGATCATGATCAGGCCGGAAGAAACGCCGGACAGGATCGCCGTCAGCATGGAGGTCCCACTCCGGTCAGCGAGCACTCCGAGCCCAACCGTTCCGAGTATGAGCACAGCAAATCCGAGACCCAGGTAAAGGCTCCTGACCTTCTGCGGATTGTGCGTATAGTACCGGCTGGCGATGAGCGGCTTGAAGAGCGCCTCCCGAATCCCGGGCAGCTTCCGGTAGAACTCATTCTCCAGGCTGGAAAGGGAAGTGGTGGCCCCGGCGTGGGT
>JALHUF010000326.1 GCA_022866195.1 Terriglobia bacterium | reverse complement strand
GAAGAGCATCGCCGTGGGGCAGTTGCTCCAGGCGGGTGAAAACACGGTGCGTCTAGCTGCCTCGCCATTCGACGTGCGCATGGAACTGGAGAACATCTATCTGCGCGGCGATTTCTCCGTGCGGCCCGGCGCGCAGGGTTTCTTGCTTCACGCCCCGCAGCCGCTGCAGCTTGGCTCCTGGTCCAAGCAGGATTACCCCTTCTATTACGATAGTGTGCTCTACGAGGCGTCGGTCCGGGTGCCGAAACGCGCCCCACGCCTCAGAATCAGTTTTCCCGATTGGCAAGGCAGTGTGGCTGAGATACTCCTGGACGGGAATCGCGTGCAGACCAGCGGCTGGCAGCCCTATGTCTGCGAGGTTGCCATAACTCCCGGATCCCACGTCGTGGGATTGCGAGTCGTCGCCACGCCGCGCAATCTATTCGGGCCGTTTCACAATTCCACCAAGCCGAGGATGATCGCGTGGCCCGGAGCGTGGAGTGACTTCCCTGAGCATCAGCCTCCGGGAACCCAATACGATTTCGTGGACTACGGCCTGATGGAGCCTTTTAGGGTAGAAGCTATGCGCTAGAATACGGGTGCCTGGATCCTGAGCTTTGACGTTGCACAGCCACCACCACAGGAGGTTAACATCACCATGAATCTGAAAGACCGCGTTGCCATCGTCACCGGAGCTGGACAGGGCATCGGAGAGGCTATTGCAGTGCGCCTGGCCACCGCGGGTGCGCATGTGGCGGTGGTGGATCTCAACCTGCCGTTGGCTGAAGCCGTAGCAGAACGCCTGCGTGCGCTCGGCCGTCGTTCGGTGGCCGTTCGCTGCGACGTCTCGCAGGCCGCCGACGTCACGGCGATGCGCGACCGCGTGCTGGGCGAATTTGGCAAGATCGACATCCTCGTGAACAACGCGGGCATCGCCGGCCGGAACGCGCCACTCGTCGAGGTGAGTGAAGCCGATTGGGACCAGGTCATGACGGTGGATGTGAAGAGCGTGTTCCTTTGCGCGAAGGCTGTCTTGCCGCACATGATCGAACGCCGCTACGGCAAGATCGTCAACGTGGCCTCCATCGCCGGGAAAGAAGGCAATCCCAACCTTGCCCCCTATTCTGCCGCCAAGGCCGCGGTCATCGGTCTGACCAAGGCACTGGCCAAGGAAGTGGTCCAGTTCGGTGTGTATGTGAACTGCGTGGCGCCGGCCGTCATTGAAACCCCGATCTTGAAACAGCTTACGCCCCAACAAATCGAGTACATGGCCAGCAGAATCCCTATGGGGCGCGTGGGCCGTCCGGAAGAGGTCGCGGCGGTGGTTCATTTCCTGGCGTCGGACGATGCCAGCTTTGTGACCGGGCAGTGTTATGACGTCAGCGGCGGCCGGGCGACATACTGAAGGTGGCGAGCAGGAGTCTCCTGGACGAGTCTTGGAGTCCTCTAAGGCATCCGAAATCGGGCGCCGCTTAGCTTCTACGCTTCAACGTCAAATTCCAGCCAAGAGATGGAGTGGCGCGGGAAGCGATACTCCCAGCGGTTTCCCGCGGCAGTGAATTTCACTTCCTGCGTGGCCACGGCACGAGGATTTTCGAAGGTGTTCTCCGCTTCAGGGCTCGCGCCGCTGACTAGAAAGGCGCGCCCGCCAGGCTTCGCGCGTACCCCGGCAAGTTCCACGGTCCCCACCACGTCAACTTCCTTGCGGCGATTGACCACCGCCAGAGTGACGCGGCGCTTCTCCTCATCGTAGGTGCCCGAAGCGTCGAGATAGGTGTGCATGCCTGATCTGCGGGCTTCGAATTGCGGCGACACCGCCAGCACGTCGAGCGCCACGGGGCCGGAACGGTTGGCATAGAGTTCCAGAGGATAGTAGGTGGTGCGCAGCAGCAGCCCGTTGGGGGTCGTGTACATCGGCGCAATCACATTCACCAGTTGCGCTAGATTGGCCAGACGCACTGCGCGGCAGTGGCGTTGGAGCACGTTGAGCGCCGAGGCCACCCAGAGGGCGTCGCGCAGGTTGTACGGCACCTCAAACTTGTGAACGTCGTCGCGCTTCCCGCCATCGGACCAGTTGTGGAGGATGTTCCATTCGTCAAAGGCGATGGCCACGGGCGGTGACTTCCGCGCTCGCGCCGAGATTGCCTCGGCGCTCATCGCCGACTGCCGGATAGTCATTTCCATCTCAGTCACCGTGCCCAAGATTTCGTAATAGTCTTTCAGATCGTCAACCACGGTGTAGTGGTGGGCGGAGATGTAATCGACTTGCTGGACCAGCGCCTCCAGCACAGGACGGTCCCAGTCCGGATCCCCACTGCCGCAGGCAACCAACTTGATGCTCGGGTCCTGCCACTTCATCACCTTGGCAAACTCCACCGCGGCCTTGGCGTAGTCAGTGGCGTTCTTGTGACCAATCTGCCACGGCCCATACATCTCGTTGCCCAGTCCCCAGAACTTCACGTGATACGGTTCGGCGTGGCCGTTCTTTTTCCGCAGGTCGGAGTAGTAAGTTCCGCCCTCGCGGTTGCAGTACTCCACCCAGTGGGAAGCCTCATCCAGGGTGCCGCTGCCCAGATTGACACAGATGTAAGGCTCGGCGCCCAGCTTGCGGCAGGTGGCGATGAACTCATCCGTGCCAAAGCGGTTTGATTCGCGCTGGAACCATGCCAGGTCGTAGCGTACGGGACGCGAATTCTTCGGACCGATGCCGTCTTCCCAGTGGTAGCCCGAGACGAAGTTGCCGCCCGG
>JALHUF010000325.1 GCA_022866195.1 Terriglobia bacterium | reverse complement strand
CTGATGCCCAGCCGCGGCAATCTTGCGCGTGGCAAAAAGCCCCGCTGGTCCCGCACCGATGACAAATACCGTGCCTCGCTCCACGGGGAACCTCCTTCAACGCATGTTCAACGAACTCTTCCCATCACGGGCCGCGATGGTGTCCACAGAACAGAGTGCTTTCCTCCTGCTCGGCGAAATGCTGCCTTGGCAAAACCGCAAGGCTAGCAGAAAGGAGCAACGACTGCATAGACATTTTCCTCGGTCGTTGGGCAAATAGGCCCACTCGGCTGCGGGAAAGGCATTTATGGGGCCAATTATCGGGGACATTGTGACGCTTCGGCTAGCGCATGCAGCGAATTGGCCATTCGCGCCTGCCGAAGGGAGTGCGATTGCAGAGGAGCATCAGTTATACTGAGCAGGGCTCGGAAGCGGCAGCAAGTTTTACAGGCCTGTGTGAGCAGGCAAGCGTCGAGCCGATGGATGGGAGCGAGACGCAACTAGCCTGCAATCTCCAAGGAGACCCATGAATCAGGTGATGTCCAACGTGCTTGCTGACAACCTTTCCCAGGAGCGGAATCCCGCGACGGACCTGCTGTGGACCGTGGGATTCGCCTTGGTCACAGCTTTAATGGCCCAGGTCGAGTTTCGCCTACCCTTCACGCCTGTTCCTCTTACCGGCCAGACGTTTGCGGTGCTCCTGAGCGGTGCGGTGCTCGGCGGCCGACGAGCTTTTGCCAGCCAGACCCTCTACCTCGCCAGCGGCGCGGCCGGCTTGCCGGTGTTTGCCGGAGGTGGCGCGACGATCCTCTACCTGCTCGGGCCAACGGGCGGCTATCTGTGGAGTTTCCCTCTGGCGGCCGCCCTGACGGGGTGGCTCGTGGAACGCGGCGCCAGCCGCAAGGCATGGAAACTGGCTCTGGCCCTCCTTCTTTCGGACGCGCTGATCCTGGCCTCCGGGACTCTCTGGCTGCGCGGCTACTTTGGTGTTGCCCCCCACGAGGTGTGGCATTGGGGATTCTATCCCTTCCTGATAGGAGACATCCTTAAGATCTCATTCGTAGGGGTCACCCTGCCCAGGCTCCTCCGGCGCTACGGACATCACGCATAGCTGAGGGCTGCGCACTAATTCCCCCTATCCAGCAAGCGATACCCGGGAGGTCTCGACTCCCAGCGGAAAGGGTGGTATTCTCGGGCGCGTCTCAGAGCAGCGCGGTCTGTTTGCGGCGCATCCCCCCGACTTGCCGTAAGGTGTGGCAGTGCTCAACGAAGAGGAAACTTCCTCGGAAGGCAAAATCCCATAGGAATTCCCGGGAGGCGACATGGCTAAATTTTGCACGAGCTGCGGTTCTCCCTTAGAGGAGACTTCGAAGTTCTGCATGAGATGTGGCACCCCGGCGGAGGCGCCCGGAGGCCCTGCCAGTGCGCCACCGCCTGTGGCCCCGGCGGAGGGCGCGGTGGCTGCTGGGGCGCCGCCTACCGCCAAGGCAGGAAGCCCCGTGCTGAAGATCGTTCTCATCGTGGTGGCCGTTCTGATCTTCCTCGGGGTTATCGGAATCGGGACGTGCGTCTACGGCGTCTACAAGGTGAAGCAGAAGTTTGGCGGTATGGTCGAACCCGGTAGAACAACGTCGAGTGGGAGAGGCACTCCTGAGGTCCACTTGGAGTAAGGCGGCGCCGGTTCCGAGGCGGAGGCCGCTGCGACGGTGGACGTGCCTCTCTATCCTGATTCGACCGCGACCGAGGGTGGCGGCCAGTTCTCCTTTGGCGGCAAGGCCGGAATCAGCAGCCAGGAATACGAAACCTCAGACTCAGTGGAGCAGGTGCTAGCTTTTTACAAGGAGAAGTTCGGATCGAAGATCCACATTCAAGAGTCTGAAGGGAAGGCCATCTTCACGCTCGCGACTAAGGGCGCGTTGAACACGGTTACCATCACGCGCGACGCGGACGCCGAGAAGACCAAGATCACCATCGCGCGCATAGGGAAGTAGCCCCGCTG
>JALHUF010000324.1 GCA_022866195.1 Terriglobia bacterium | reverse complement strand
AACGGAGTCGTTATCATGCCGGGTTCGACAACGGCCACAAAAGTCCAGCTATGAGCATTTTCAGGTCTCGGGATGATCTGGCGCGCGAGAAGCCCCTTCCCCACGGCTGGCGGTGGGTGCGGCTCGGGGAGGTTGCGGAGTACCTGAATGGCCGCGCATTCAAACCGGAGGAGTGGGGAAAGTCCGGATTGCCGATTATTAGAATCTAAAACCTCAACTCACCTACTGCCTTGTTCAATTACTTCGAGGGGAGAGTAGACCCGCGCAACTTAGTAAACGACGGAGATTTGCTCATTTCGTGGTCAGCATCGCTCGACGCATATAAGTGGTGCGGGGGACCTGCAGTGCTGAATCAGCACATTTTCAAAGTAGCAGAGAAAAGAGAACTCATCAGACGTGAGTATCTCTATTTCGCAACCCGCCAAGCTATGCGTGAAATCCGTTTGCAGGTTCACGGGGCCACGATGCGCCACATCACTAAGCCGGAATTCGAGGCCATTCAAATACCTCTACCGCCGCTGGAGGAGCAGAAGCGGATTGCGGCGATCTTGAATGAGCAGATGGCGGCAGTGGAGCGGGCGCGGGCCGCCGCCGAAGCCCAACTCGAAGCCGCCAAAGCCCTCCCCGCCGCCTACCTCCGCGCCGTCTTCTCCAGCCCCGAAAGCCAACAGTGGCCCAGGAAGCCACTACGGGAACTCTGCGAAAGTGACGGGCAATATGGGACATCGGAAAAAGCCGACCCGAGTGGTGTTGGATTGCCAGTGCTTAGAATGGGCAATATCTTGGATGGGCGTATTCTCTGGGATGATCTGAAGTTCATCCAATTACCCAAGGTCGAGGAGGAAAAGTACCGTTTGGTTAAAGGCGACCTGCTCTTCAATCGCACCAACAGTGCCGAACTCGTCGGCAAGACGGCTGTGTACGATGGCTCGCATGATGCTGTCTTTGCATCCTACCTCATTCGGTTTCGCATTGAGCGGACAAGGGCCGACTCGGAATTCGTTTGTTCATACATCAATTCCGAATGCGGACGGCGCTTCATCGAGCAGAACATGGCCCGCGCAATTGGGCAAGTCAACATCAGTGCATCTACGATGCATCGTATGCCCATTCCCTTACCCCCCTTAATAAACCAGCAGCGCATCGCCGCCATGCTGAACGACCAGATGGCCTCGGCAGAGCAGGTGCGCAAGGCAATCGAAGAAGAATTGGACGCCATCAACAAACTGCCCGCCGCCCTCTTGCGCCGGGCTTTCAACGGGGAATTGTGAAGCATGTCAGTGATCGTTTTCCTTGACGAAGCGGGCAACCTGAATCTTGACCTACAAGACGAAGACTTTCCCCTGTTCGCGGTAACCCTGCTTATCTGCAACTTGACGGATTACACGCGCTCCATTGTTCCCGCGTTCCTCGAATTCAAGATCAAGCATTTCGGGCATGAGGCCGTGATCCTGCATTCGCGGGACATCCGAAAGGCACAAAAGGAATTCGGATTCCTCACCAACCGCGAGCGCCGCGAGGCTTTCCTGCAAGAATTGACGGCGCTGATGCGTGACTTAAACTACCGCTGGATTACGACCGTCATCCGAAAGCAACGGCACCGGGAGATTTACGGCGCGGCGGCCCGCAACCCTTACGATCTCGCACTGACCTTCTGCCTGGAACGTTTGCTGCCTCTCCTTGAGGAGGAAAAGCAAGCGGAGGTCTGCCTTCTTGCCGAAGCGCGAGGAAAAACCGAGGACAAGGAACTGGAGCTGAGTTTCTTAAGGACCGTCTCCAACGGGACGTATTACATACCCGCAGACCGGTTTCGGGCTGTGAAGTTCACTTTGAGTTTTGCAGAGAAAAGGAAAAACGTGACCGGGAATCAGATGGCGGATTTGATCGTCTACCCGATTGCGCGTCATGTGCTTGACCCGGCCAAACCGAACTTGCCGTATGAGGTTCTGGGGCCTAAGGAATACAAAGGGCCGGGATGGGTGCGGGGCCTGAAGGTGTTCCCGTAAAAAGCAAAAGGCCCCGACTTTCGCCGGAGCCGATTGCCGACCGGGAATCCCCAGTCCCAAACCTAACGATAGGATTACACTATCACTTGACCTTTGTCAAGTGATTTACCATGCCATCGGTCCATCGAGTCTCCGAGAAGGCGGCAACGAATGGCACGAATTCGGAAAGATAGCGCCAAGATGTTCAACAACCAACAATCCCTAAACGGCGCTGTCAAGTCCATCTGCGACATCATGCGGCGCTCGAATTGTGCCGGGGCGCTGCAATATGTCCCGGAACTGACCTGGATTCTCTTTCTCCGCATCCTGGACGAGCAGGAAGCCAAGGATGCCGAGCGCGCCGAGGCCGTCGGCGCAGAACTCATGCAGTCGCTGGAAGTACCTTACCGCTGGCAGGATTGGGCCGCACCTGAAGGCGCAAAGCGCAAGGAATTACAGAACGGCGCATTAGGGGCTTACTTCGGTTTTGTCAATGGCGATCTGATCCCACACTTGAAGGGTCTGCGAGATCGGCCTAACTCCACGCCACGGCAGAAAGTAATCTCCGAAATCTTCTCGAGCATCGAACGCACCCGCATTGACACAGAGCGCAACTTCCTGGACGTGCTCGATAAGGTCCACGAGATCAGCGCCGAAAACGTGGACACCACGCACGTCTTCACCCTCTCGCAGATATACGAAGGTT
>JALHUF010000323.1 GCA_022866195.1 Terriglobia bacterium | reverse complement strand
GGTAATGGCCAGGGCCAGCGAGAGAGAAACAGCCAGGCTGACGGCCCAGAGGTGCCAGGTCCGCCGGTCGAGTTCAGCGAGCTGGCGGCGGGGCTCGCCGCGGCGTTCAGAGGAGGTCCGGTCCATAGCTGGTGATATGAGAGCTTGGCCAGGTGGCGCCGATCCGTTTTCGCCCATCAAGTTCCTCATGCCGGCAGGCTGCTAGCTTAGCGCCTGTAGATAAGTATGCCGCTGAGCGTGCCCAACACCGCCTCGGCGCCGCGCCGCGCGGCCGCCTTTCCCGCGCTGACAGGCACAAACAAAACATCATTCGCGGCCAATTCCAAGTCTTGCGACTTCCCATTCAGAACCTTGGTCAAGTCGACCGGAATCTCGGTCCTTGAGCCATCCGCGTTACGACGGATAATGCGAGCCTGGCGCTTTGACGCTGTCCCGTTCAAACCCTCCGCCAAGGCCAGCGCTTGTAGCACCGTAAGGTTCTCCCGATCGGCAAGGACAAATCCGCCGGGCCTCCTGACGTCCCCAACCACGTAGACGATATCCGCCCGGCTGACGCTGACGGTGTCGAACGGCTTTATATCGATATTCAATCCCGCCTCGCGGGAATACAGGAGCCGCTGGAGATTGATTTCCACCTTGTCCGCGCCCACCAGATTCATCCCTGCGACAAGCTGCAGCTCTTCACCAAAGCCTCCCCGGCGAGTGACAACTATGGTTCGGCCGGGGGCAGTGCCGACCTTGGCCAGACCTCCAGCCATGGAGAGTATCTCAATCAGCGTGCGGGGACCCTTCAGCTCGTAGATACCCGGCCTTTCAACCGCGCCGATGACCGAAACCGGTTGGGCGTGAAACTCCCTTACAAAGACGGTAATCTGCGGGTTCTCCAAATAACTCTGCCCCCACCTCCGCTCCAGTTCCTTGCGGAGTTGCTCCGTCGTACACCCGGCCGCTTGGACGTGTCCCAAAAGAGCCAGGGAGATGGTGCCGTCGTTTGCCACGCGGACGGTCTTGGTCAACTCCGGGACGTTAAACACATCGATGTCCAAAACGTCTTCCGGGCCGATGACGTAATCAGAACTCCGGCTCTGCTCGGAGGTAACGCTGAGGGTGGAAAGGGGAGGGTTCTCCCCGGAACCCCCTACGGCGGCTGGGGGCGCCTCCCTTTGGGAATTCTGGGCAGGAAGAGGCGCCGCGAGGCAGAAAAATCCCACGAGAATAGGCAAGGCAGATTTCAACTTAAGCAAGCGCGTCCTCGCTGCTCGACCTTAGGGAGCATCAGGGCAGAAAAGCTCTCCCCCCGCCGACCCACCACATCTTTCTGCTCTGCGCTCCGAGCCAGTTGGTTTTCTAGAATACAGATGCCTCCGCATTTCTGTCAAGCTCCACACCGGCTACAACCCTGAGTCAAGCGGTGTAGCCGAAGGCGTTAGCTGAGCCGTCACCGAGCATGTTTGGCCCTGGTGGTCCTGCGGTGCCTTCTTCCAAGATGGCCCCGCTCACCCCCGCCGGAAGGAGACACGTCGCGAAGCTCCCAGAGGAGGCCTGTCGGCAACTCTGATCCCGGTTAATTCTCCGGGCCGTGGGACGTTTGCCGTCGCACAGTTGCCTCCCCGGTGGTAGAATCTGGCGACCGTGATCAAGGATTACCTGTTTGCGTAATGGCCAAACCGGGAGATATGGGAAAGGGGAAAAACAGGTGGGTGCTGAGGACATGCTGGCCGAGCTTCAATCCAGAATCGACGCCAAGACCGCCCGAGTGGGAGTAATCGGGCTGGGGTACGTGGGATTGCCGCTGGCCCTCCTGTTCGCGCGGCGCGGGCTGCGCACCACGGGCTTCGACATCGACCCGGCCAAAGTGGAGAAGCTCGGGCGCGGAGACACCTACATTGGGCATATCCCAGCTGCTTCAATTTCCCAGGAGATCCAGAGAGGCCACTTCGAGGCAACCTCTGATTTTGCCCGCCTGCGGGAAATGGACGCCATCATTATCTGCGTTCCCACGCCGCTCGATGAGCACCGCGATCCTGACCTTTCCTACATCCGCAACACAGCAGAAGCCATTAGCGCCCATCTGCACCCTGGGCAACTCATCGTGCTGGAGAGTACGACCTATCCCGGAACCACTGATGAGGTGGTGCTTCCGATCTTGGAGAAGTCAGGGTTGCGGTGCCCTCCGTCTCCGTACGGGACCGATGGCAGCACGGTCATACCTTCTGAGGCCATGGGCGGGGATTTTCTTCTGGCCTTCTCCCCCGAGCGTGAAGACCCCGGAAATAAGCAGTTCCAGACTCGCCAGATCCCCAAAGTCATCGGGGGGGTGAACGCCGCGAGCGCGGTAGCCGCACGGGCCCTCTACGACCTTGTTCTGGAGCGGACCCTACTGGTCAGCTCCGCACGTGCTGCAGAGATGACGAAACTGCTGGAGAACATCTACCGGTGCGTGAATATCGCGCTGGTGAACGAACTGAAGCTGCTGTGTTTGCGGATGGG
>JALHUF010000322.1 GCA_022866195.1 Terriglobia bacterium | reverse complement strand
GGAACTCCAAGACTGGGAGCGGACCTACAACACCGTCCGCCCCCACCAGGCCCTCGGCTACCGAACTCCCCAGGAGTTCCTCACCCATTGGGCCTCCCCATCCCAACTCAAGGAGTGTCACTAATCTACTGGACGAGTACACTTCCTTGACAAGCCCACAGGACCCGGAGTAGCATTGGAGCGTGAACGTGATCGGAAAGCGCGTGATTGTTCTTTTTGCGCTGCTGTCTTACTCGCCCCCTCCGTATCTGATCACTTCGATTTTGGCGCAGAGTTCTGAAGGTACGCTCGAGTCTCAGATTGCTCATTACATACAAATCGGCCAGTTTGATAGGGCGCTCCAAGACGCGCGCTTAGGCGTTAGCCGGTATCCGCTTTCCTCGCAAATGTACCAGTTGCTCGGTATTTCGCTATTCAAAAAGGAGCTGAATGATGAGGCACGCGCAGCGTTCCGCCGTGCTATTGAGCTCGATTCGAGTAATCGTCTGAATTTCTACAATCTTGCGCTGGTTGATTTGAGCTTAAATGAATATTCTGAAGCTGCCGCATCGCTGGAGACCCTTCTGCGCGACAACCCACGAGATGCACCAGCCCACGTGCTCCTCGGGCGTGTCTACCATAATTTGAACCGACCACTTGCTGGCATTCAGGAGTTTAGGACTGCCCTATCGATCTGGCCGAATCTTCCCTTAGCTCATTATCACCTGGGTTATGGGCTGCTGAGTTTGGGATATCTAAAGGAAGCCCTCGAAGAGTTCCGCAAAGAGATCGACCTCAACGCGGATTTCTATGGGGCATACTGGCTTGCTGGCAATATTGAACTCGACCGCGACAACGTCGATGTGGCAGAACCTCTGCTTCGGAGAAGCGCAGAGCTAAAACCCGAAGCGTTCGAGCCTCACTACGGCCTCGGACGCGTCCTCGTTAGTAGGAGGCAGTGGCCAGAGGCGGAAGCCGAGTTTAAGCGGGCGCTGGCGGCGAATCCAGGTAGTGCGCGGTGTCACTACGCTCTGGCGCGCCTTTATCAACAGATGGGGAGAAAAGAAGACGCCGAGCGAGAATTCCGGGTGGTCGCCGATCTTCATGCACGCATTCAACACCAACTTTCGGGAATTGCGGACAGGCGAGAGTAGACCGCCCATTCTTGGTTGTGCCTCGACGCCGCCTGACCCTACAGCACCCCACCTCGCGTGGCCCGGGGGAAAAACTTGAAAACTCTTACCCGCAGACTAATGCCTCCCGTCGCCCTGGCGGCTGTCGCGTTGGGCACGTTGGCGTACACTCCGAACAGTGGCCGCCTGCATGGAGACATCATACAAAACTCCCAACCTAGATCAAGCGGGCCCTTTGCGGCGAACTCTGTTACCCCAAATGATTTTGTAGACGTTGCTGCGAAGGCCGGCATCTCCTTTGTTCCGACCAACGGTGGACCCGGGAAGCGTTACATCATCGAAGCTAAGGGCGGTGGGGGCATCGCCTGGATCGATTACGACAACGACGGCTTCCCGGACACCTTCCTGGTTAACGGCTCGACGTTCGAGCACTGGAAACGCGGCGACAGCCCGCGTTCTCGCCTTTACCGCAACAATCGCAATGGCACTTTCACTGACGTGACGGAACGCTCTGGCCTCGATCACACCGGGTGGGGCATGGGCGTTTGCGTCGGGGACTACGACAATGACGGGTACGACGACCTCTACGTGACTTACTACGGAGGGAACGTTCTTTATCACAACAACGGCAACGGGACCTTCACGGATGTGACTGAGAAATCCGGCGTGCGCGGGCGCGGCTGGGGCATGAGCTGTGCTTTCGGCGACTATGATAACGATGGACGCCTGGATCTCTACGTGACCGATTACGTTGATATCGAACTCGGGCACTTGGGTGAACCTGGGAGCGCGCCCAATTGTACGTATCGTGCCATCCCCGTCTTTTGCGGACCACGTGGCCTGCCGGGCGGGCGCGACTTCCTT
>JALHUF010000321.1 GCA_022866195.1 Terriglobia bacterium | reverse complement strand
TCCAGTTGGGCCGCCGGGCTGGAAATCCGCCACAGGCGCTGCTGGTCGTCCACCCAGAGATCAATGCGGCTCAGCTCTGTGGTGACTAGGAGGTGTCGTAGGGTCTGGGCACGGCCCTCGATCTCCACTGACTCCGGTCCTGTTTCTTCCACCTCCAACGATCCCGGCATAGCTTCCTGGGGGACAAAGGCGCGAAAGGTTTGCTTCCCCCCGGCCGTCCGGCGGTAACGGTCAACCAGCAGTTGGTAATGGTGAATCACATTATAGTCCAGGACGACGACGTCTTTGGGGAGCTCGAAGTCTAGATGGTCGTCTCCGCCGGCCACTGTCCGATAACGCGTCTTCGTAGGCGGCGAGCGGAAGTCCACCTCGAGCTGGGAAGACTGCGGACCTTTCTGGCTCCAGGTGTAGGTCAAAGGTTGGAGGGCGGAGTTCAGGACGAGCTTCGGGGTGCTCTTGAATTCCAGAACCTTACCTTCCTGCTCGATGCGGAGCTCGATTTTGGCCTCTGCCTCGACCCGGTCGCCGCTAGAGCGGATGTCGAAGGTCTCAGTCCCCGCTGGGCGGCCGCCCACGGAAAGCAGAAACACACCATGGTCATTCACGTCGCTGGCCGGCGAGGCGGTTTCTTGTCCTCCGCAGGCGAGACGTGTACCCAGACTGGAAGCAGCAAGGGCGATAATTAGAGCTGTTGTCAGAATACGCGGGGTGATCAGTTGCGGTCCCTCCTCAGCTAGAAGGTCTTGAGGCGCAGGATCTCTTCCACCACCTCTTGCGGTTCCCGCCCCTCGGTCGAGATACGATAATCCGCCAACCGGTAATAAGGCAACCTTTGCTGGAATAGCTGCGCGAAACTGAGGGGGTCGCGGAAAAGCGGGCGGTCATTCTTGCCGGCGCAGCGTCGGCGTAACTCCTCCAGGGAGCAGTCCAGCCACACCGTCGCTGCTCCTGTTTCGCGGATGAACTCAAAATTGGCTCGCTGCACGAACGTCCCACCGCCTAACGCAATCACCGCGGGCTCGCTCCGCGTTGCCTCGATCAAGGCGGCTCTTTCGATTCGGCGAAAATACGGCTCACCCGCGCGCTCAAAAATCTCCCGGACAGTTGCACCCTCACCTGCTTCGATAGTTGCATCGAGGTCAATAAAGCGCCAGCCGAGTTTCTCGGCCAGGAGCACACCCACGGTGCTCTTGCCGACGCCCATAAACCCGAGGAGGTAAATCAGTTGTCGCTGCCCGCTCATCCGGTACGCACTACCGCCTGACAGATTCTCACGGGGCCATTATAGGGGTTGGCTTGCGCGTGGCGCAACCCCACTGGGAGGCGTGCTCCGGGGCCGGCCGGGACCGGGACGAGGCACGCTCCGGCGCGGGTCGGAACAGCAAATCCTGGATGAGGTTTAGAGCAACTGACGTACTCGAATCGTGCCGCTGAAGGATGTCAACTCCACCGTCGCATCGCCTGTCCGGTGTGTGCCGAAAAGGCTATTGGCGGGAGACAACGGCAACGCAACATGCTGCCTGGGAGCGAGAGTGAACTGGTTGTCGAGCTTTCCCTTAACCGTCCTGGCCTCAAGTTCAAAGGATGCCGAGGGAGGGCAGATAAGTTCTATGTCACCGCTGTGGGTCGAGAGTATGTACTCGCCTGCGGGGACAAAATCGCCCTGATAGCTGATGTGGCCCGCCTTGGTGTCGGCACGGAGATTCTTGCTGGCGGGATTCACAAACCGCAGGCTGCCGGTAATCGAGTAGGCCTCCACGCGCCCCGAGGGACGCGTAATGTCTATGTCGCCACCCAGCGAGCGCGCCACCAGGTGACCGGTTACGTCCGTCGCCGAGATCTTTCCGTCGGCTGACTCCACCCAGGCATGCTGCCCCTGGAGTTTTTCAATCTGTACTCCACCCTGCCGGTTGCGAATCTCGACGCTCGCGTCCATGGGAACCTCGAGTGTGCAATCGGTAGTTTCTTCATTCCCGGTCACCAGCGGGTCCAGAACGTGAGTGGTGAATTGGACCCTCTCCGCTGCCCCCGTGCGGGGCAGAGCCTCTGTATCCACCTCCACGCGCGGGGACGCCGTCGTACACACGGCATGGACCTGCGCCTTGTCCCAACCTCGCACCACGATCTGGCCTCGCAGGTTGGAAAGGATAATCTGCGGAGTGCGCGTGGTGTCAAAAGTCCTTTCCAGACGCGTCGAGCCCGCGATTATCGCCACCCCCAGGGGAAGCAATAGCGGCCAGAGGCTGGCCCGGAGTGTACATTGGCGTGACTTGCTTTCTTTAACTATGGAGGGTGATGAGCACACGGCAGTCAGTTCCTTTGGGAAAGGTTATCGGCCGCCCAACTCGAGGGCAGACGCCAGGACATCCGCCTTTGACTTGTAAGCGTTGACCAGATATTCCCGGGCCAGGGTATTACCCGGTTCCCGTTGGCAATACGTCAGAGATTCCTGAATGCTGGCGTCGAGGGACTCCAGGCTCCGACGGTAGACCGTCTTAACCGCAGGCTCCAGGAAGTTCTCGCGCGACAGGTAAGCATTTTCCATATCGCGCAGCGTGCGTGTCATGGCCTCATCCAGGCCGGTACTGATCACACCCGCTGCAGTCACCGTGCCGGCGGGCGAAGGCACGTCCAGGGTGGCGTTGGGTCCAAAACCCCCCGGCGATATAAGAAGGGTCAAGCCGAGCAGTGCCAGGCAGGCAAGGGCTCCGAGCGGGACGGGCCTGGGCAGGAAAGCCAAGCGGGGGAACCAGCGGTACCAGGCAGGGATCTGCTCTAGGAGGATTCCCCCGGCTTGCAGCGCGGCCCGGATATTCGCCCAGACCCTCGCGGGCGGCTCTTCCAGGGGAAGGTGACGGCTGGCGAAACGGATTTGCTCCATGTCTGCGAGCAGGGTGCCGCAATACGGGCATTGCTGAGCATGGGCCAACACTTCCGGGCCATCCTCGCCCTCGAGATAAGCCGCCAAATGCTGATCGAATTGCTGGCACGCGGCCCCTGCGGCATCGAACTGGCGGCAATCTTCCCCTGGCATAATCCCTTTACCTCTTCTTCTCCGGCTCGGAGGAGCGAGGAAGTTCTCCCGCACGCATCCTCTGGTCGTGCCGGAGGTACTCCCGAAGTTTCAGCCGCGCTTTGTGAAGCTGGGACTTCGAGTTGCCGGTGGAGCAATCCATGATCTGCGCGATCTCGTTATGCTCGTAACCTTCCACGTCGTGCAGGACGAACACCGTCCGATAACCCCGGGGAAGCGCCGCGATTGCCCGGCCAAGACGGAGCCGATCGATCGAGCCCAGCAGTCTTCGGTCGTCGGCCCCGTAGTCGCGCTTGATCGGCTCTTCCTGTGAGGTATCGACTTCGTCCAGCGATACCTGCTGCAAGCCTTTCTTCCGTAGGTGCATCAACACGACATTCACTACCAGGCGGTGCAGCCAGGTGGTGAAGGCCGCTTCGCCCCGGAAGGTGGATATCTTGCGGAAGAGCTGCAAGAACGCTTCCTGCGTTAAGTCCTCGGCCTCCGCCGTGTCACCGGTCATGCGCAAGCAGAGAGAATACACTCGCCTTTTGTGCGCGCCGAAAAGCGCGGCGAATGCTGCTTCGTCGCCCTGCTGCGCGCGCGCGATTAATTGAGTCTCGGAAGCGGCCTTCGCGGCCGTCGTCTTGTCAGTGCTCAACTGGTCTCGGCACAGGCCGCGCCTCAACTCGTTAGGTGAGATGCGACGCCTAAAATGATAGTTGTATCGAAAATCTTAGATGAGGCGCGGCCCGCGGGCTACCGACCGGTCGGGGGCGCCCCCGGCGCCCGGGAGCGCCTAGCGCTTGGGCCCGCCCACGGCCGCGAGGCGAACTACGGCTTTCCCCACCCCGGCATTCCCCGCCGTGTCGTAGGCCCGCAGGGTAAGGAGGTGTTCTCCGGGCTGAAGCTTTTCCGCCCTCACCGTGAATGTTTCTGCCCGGGAGTCCACGATGCCGTCGTCGGAGAGGATTTCGCGCCAATCGCTGCCGTCCGTAGCGGCCTCTGCGCCGCGCAGCGGCGAAGTCTCATCCTGGACTTGAAACTGGACTGTAGCGGTGCTGCCGCTTGCCTCCTGCTTCAACACTCGGACTTGGGGCGTGGTGTTGTCCACCCAGAAAGGCGCGCTCACCAGCTCCGCGCTGCGGGCCGTCTGCGGCGGATTGGAGTCTCCGTCGGAGACTACCAGGCGGGCGACATACTTGCCGTCCGGCAGGGCATTGGGATCGAGGGTGTAGTTGCTTTGCCGCAACTTATCTTTGAGCAGGTGCCACTCTTGCTCGTCGGCCGCCATCACATACAACGCATACACCAGCTGGTCGCCATTCGGGTCATCAGCCTGCCAACTCAGCGTTGTGGGAGTCTTCGTTGAGGCTCCGCCGCTCGGCGGGATCGAAGCAAGGCCTGGGGTCGGGCCGGGTGAGACCATGATGCTTGAGGAGGGGCCTGACCCCGAGGGCGCGCCGGTAGGGCTGGTGCGTTCGCCGCTGGTGCTCACATTCAACGAGCGAATCTGGGGCGGCAGGTTCTGATTCAGATAAGAGGCCGTTACCTCGTTCAGTGCCAGACGAGCGGCCCCCGTGGCACGAAAGGCCGCCTTCCACTGAAGGTAACGGGCTGGAGGGCTCAGAACCGTGCTTCCTTCCGGCTTGCGGTAGGGGCCTGCCCAATCACTCCAGGTCTGGTCAGGCCGCTCGGAGTTCCCGGAGCGGGTGTAAAACTCTATGCTGGACCCTGCGGGAGCGTCGGCGCGCCAGGCGAGCGCTCCCCAGTTGGACACGAACTTCGTGTCCTTTACAGGCGATTCGTAACTGCCCTCCCCCCCAGCCGCTGTGCCAATGCGAAACAGTCTGGCAATGTTGCTCGTGGCAACATAGAGGTCAGAGCCCTCGAGCAAGAGGCGGGTGGCTAGCGCTTCATGGGTTTGGGTGAGCAGCGTGAGCTTCTGGCCGTCGCGAGAAGGGACCAAATCGAAGATACGGCCGTTCTAGTCGGTTGAGAACAAGACATGCTCTCCGCGGACCGCCAGCCCGAAAATGCTCTCGTTGTTGGAACTCCAGACCGTCTCCACTCCGTAATCCGGAAGGATTTGAATCAATGAGCCGCGCCCCTGAGGAAGTTGCGGCGTGGGGAACGGCACGGCTTGGGGCGCCGGGCGATTAAAGCTGGAAGTCGGGGATGGCGAGGGCAGTGGAGCCTGTTCCTCCTTTGTTGTCGTGGATGGGACCTCCGCACTCGCCGTCACTGTGATCGTGGCAACCGGAGCGACCATGGTGGGCGCCGCGCCCGCAGGCGGGAAGAGGTCAGGAGTGCCCTTGCCGCCTGCACCGCCTAAAGCCGCCGCATAGATACGTCCCTGGGAGTCGGTGGCCAAGTCGTGGATCTCCGGGAGGCTGGCCTGGTAGAGCACAAAGGCCTTCCCCTGGGGATTGATGCGGTAAATGAGGCCGTTGGGCACGCTCCCGGCCAGCAGATTGCCTTCCCGGTCCAGCGTCAGACACATGATGTGGGTCTGCGTGCTGTCGAAGAAGACCACGCTTTTCCCAGAGGGATCGATTTTCAGGATCTTGCCCTGGTCGCCCGTCCCGGCGTACAGATTCCCTTTGGCATCGAGAGCCAAGGCCCAGATGTACTTCGTCTTCGGCTCGCAAAAGACGTCTGCCTTCCCCTCGGGCGAGACGCGGTAGATTTTCCCTTCCGGAGAGCTGCCCACATAGAGGGTTCCGTCCGGGGCGGTTGCCAAGGCGAAGATGTCAGGCTCGCGCGCCGTGAACCACAAGGACCCTTTGCCATTCGCGTCCACCCGGAAGACTTTGCCCTGATGGCCTGTCCCGATATACAGGTTGTGGTTCCGATCCGCAGCGAGCGAAAGGGCCAGCGCCTCCTCAGGGTTAAAGAGCGCGCGTACCTCGGGGGCCAGAGTCAGTTCGCCGTCCTTGCTCAGCGACACATCGCGCAGGGTCCCTTGCAGAAATTCCTCAAACGTTCCGATCTGCCAAAAGGTGGTTTCAACCGCCCGTAGGGGAGCAACTGTGAAGAAGAAAGCGAGGAGAAGCACTTTCGTCGGTTTCATGCCTTGACCTTTCTGAGGATTCCCGCTCCTGGGCCGCCTTTTGCGGGGCTCGTCACGCTAACGCCCTCCCTCAGTCACTCTAAGCAAGAGGATTTTCTGGCCCCGGATCGTGTAGGGAATGGGCTTGGTTTCGAAGTCTCCCACTACCGAAGTACCGCTCAGGGTGATGCTGCTGGCGACCCCCGGGTCAGCGAGGAGAGTCTGTATCAGGGAGGGTGGCGGAGAAGGATACTCATCGCCCTGCATGATAAACGACCGCTGCGGAGCCATGAGCAGCGCGTAAAGCCGATTGTTGCGACGCGTCCGGTTGAGTGCGTTGACTAGCTGGAACAAATCGCGCGGCGACACGGTAAGAGGGGAAAAGCGCATTTGCAGCAGATTAAGAGTTGACCCACTGCCGACCACCAGCGATAGCGTCTTGTCGCTGACGCTTTCGGGAATCTGCACCGGGATTTTCTGCGTGACCGCTTCCCCGGAGGGGGTGCGGAGGACAGCGGTCAGTTCGATGCGATCGCCAGGGGATACCTCTGATTTTGAGCACCAGACCTGCTCCAGGGTGGCCACCCGTTTCTCGTTCCGCGCGACGACCGACAGGTCAATGCTCTCCACGCGCAGGTCGGGAAAGGCGCTGCTCAGGAGATAGATAAGCGGCATGGAGGCTGAAAGCCCGGCGGCGTTGGGAGTGTTCATGTCCCCGGAAACGACATCCTCTATTTCGACTGCCACACTGTTCGCCAAGCGGATTTTGCCCTTCAGCTCGAGGGTCGAAGGGCCAATCACCCGTTCCGTGGCGCTGAGCGTCGAGACCAGTGCCAGGTTCAGCAGCAAGGGGGAAAGAAACGGCTCCTGCACAATCTCGAAGTAGTAGTCCGTCGTCTTATTGAGCGTGGAGTCGAGGCGCAGGTGCACGGGGATGGACGCGCCTTTGTCACCCACCACCCCGTAGATGGCCCCAAAGCGGTCCTGCGTAATGCTGCCCATCGGCGGGCCTGGAGTATTCACCTTGAACGAGCTGGCCAGGTTCGGAACAGTCACGAGCACCCGGGAGGGCGCGAAGGGAATCTTGGCGGGCCCAGTCAGCATGAACCGATGCCCGCATGCATAGAGTTTGTCGCCCTTCCGGTAGGTGACCGTGCAGTCCACGTTGACGTTCAGGTCGCCGCGCACCAGCAGCAGGCTGATCATCGAGCCGGGCGCCAAATCCGTCTTGCTGGCCACACCGCTGGGCCCGCCCGAGATTGACCCGCCTTGCATCGGCTCAAAACCCATCTGACGGATAAGGCCAGTGTATGCCTGAACCACGTCGCTGGCGAAGCCGCCAAGCCGGAGGGGCAGGCGATAGCCTGTAAACGCACTCCCGCTGCTGTCCGGCGGAAGCAGCTTGTTCCAGATGGCTGGCCCGCTCTCCTCTTGCGGGATCAGCCGGCCCGCATCCGGTGATCCAGGGATGCGCGCGATTTGGAAATCTATGCTGGCAGCTCTCTGTGCGGTCGCGGAGCCAGGCTCAGGAACCACCTGCACCATCTCTTCGATGGGGGTTATGCCGGTCAGAGCCTCTTTGGCGAAGGGGAAGGAGAGTGCGACGGCGCCCACGAGCTTGCCGTCCACATACACTGGGCTCCCACTCATCCCGGAAATGACGCCAGTCTTATCCAGCGGCCCGCCGGAAAGCCGCGCCAGAATGATGTCGTGCTTGGGCGCGATGGCGTTCTTCAGCACCCCCAGAAACTCAACCTGGAACTCCTCGATCCTGTCGCCCTCAAAGACGGTCTTCCCGACACCTTTGAGGCCCGGCTGAATTTGACTGAGAGGGAAGAACTGAATGTCGTCCTGGCCCCGCAGGGAAGGGGCCAGAAGTAACAGAGCCGCGAACGCCGTGACAAACAAGCGGGTACTCATACGGTCCGGATTACCCTCTGGGGCGCAAGTTTATAGTCTAGGTGATAGGGAACCACGCGTCAAGCGACCCAACCCGCCGATTTCGCAGCACCCACCTCCGGAAACTGGAAACCAGAGTCGCACAATGCTAAGATGCGGTGTAGGTGGATGTCGTCTAACGACACCTGAAGCCAGACCTATAGGAGTGCGACGAGCATGGTTACGCTCGCCCGAACCGCACGCGCGCGACGACCAAAGCCTGCCCGGCTGACCAGATGCCGTATGGAAAGGGGCAAGCTAACGTTGCGCTTCCTGGACACTATCCCGAGCACCTTCGAGGCGCTGAACGGCGTCGTCGAAAGATTGATGGCGCTGGCACGAGAAATGAAGTGCGACCACGAACACCTGCAGCGCGTGGAATTAGCTCTGCGCGAGGCGCTGGTCAATGCCGTGGTCCATGGAAACCGGCAAGATCCGAAGAAAAGAGTCATCGTAAGCTGCTTCTGTCAACCAGACCGCGGCATGCTGGTGGCGGTTGAAGACGAGGGGGC
>JALHUF010000320.1 GCA_022866195.1 Terriglobia bacterium | reverse complement strand
TGCCTTTTCTGTCAGAACTGGAGCTTCCGCGAAGCCTCACCGACAGATTCGCAGGGCCTCAGCGCTGCTCAACTGGCGGATGTGGCCAATCCGGAAACTTACTGCGTCTGCTTCTTCGGGGGTGACCCCGCGTCGCAGATGCCGCATGCCCTGGCGGCGGGGCACCTACTGGCGGGGAAAGGGGTCACCGTCTGCTGGGAGACCGCGGGCACGTCACATCCCAAGCTGCTCGACCGGGCCGTGCAACTGTCGCTCGAGACCGGGGGCTGCATCAAGTTCGACCTGAAAGCCTACGACGAGTCCTTACACCTCGCCCTGACGGGTGGTTCCAACCAGCGAACGCTGGAGAATTTTGCCCGGGCCGCGCGGCGGTTTGACGAGCGCCCCCAGCCACCTGTGGTCATTGCCAGCACGTTGCTGGTGCCCGGCTACGTGGATGCTGGCGAGGTCGGACGCATCGCGCGCTTCATCGCTGCTATCAGCCCGAACATTCCATACGCGCTGCTGGGCTTTGCGCCGCACTTCTTCATGCCGGACCTGCCTCGGACCTCAGTGCGCCACGCGGAACAGGCGGAGGAGGCAGCGCGCGCGGCAGGCCTGACGAATGTGCGCCTTGGCAATCGCCACTTGCTTTCCTATGATTATTGACGCTCTTGTCGGAGCTGCAGGGGGACGGCGGATGATCAGAAAAATGATGTCAGGTGTAATAATCGTGATGATTTTCGGGAGTTGTGCCATGCCCTCAGGAACCGGAGACGATGTGGAGCAGAAGAAGTCAAGGTCCGCGGACACTATCGCATTGCCTGCGCCCGCGGGCGAGGGCCGCATGTCGCTGGAAGAAGCCATTGCGCGGCGGCATTCGGTGCGGGAGTTCACCAAAGCTGTCTTGAATGAGCGGGAGCTATCGCAGCTCTTGTGGGCGACGCAGGGTATGACGCGTCCGGAGGGCTACCGCACGGCGCCTTCGGCGGGTGCGCTCTACCCTTTGGAGGTCTACGTAGCTACTCCCGGCGGCTTTTATCATTACGAACCACGACCGCACCAATTAAAACGCCTCAGTGATCGCGACCTGCGACCGGCCGTCTACCGCGCCGGACTCAAGCAGGAGCCCCTTCTTGAGGCGCCGGCGATTTTTGTTATCGCCGCCGTCTACGAGCGCACGGCGCAGAAGTACGGCCAGGCACGGACACCGCGCTACGTCCACATGGAAGCCGGCCATGCGGCGCAGAACTTGCTGCTCCAAGCCGTTGCTTTGGGGCTGGGGGGCGTGCCCATCGGCGCGTTCCATGATGATGAGGTCCGAAGCGCCCTCTCGTTGCCTATCGATCACCGGCCCATTTACCTGATTCCCGTGGGCCATCCGCGTTAGCGGGGCTCAGGGTGAAGGCGGGATTAAGCTGAGGATTCCGCGCCTTTGGCCACGCTCCTGGCGGAGCTGGCCCTTGTTTTCATTCGGGTGCGGCGAAGGAATACCGGATCGCGCCCGAGACGCAACTGTCAACGCAGTTCCCGCAGAGAATGCATTCTGAATTCCGCATGCTTCCCTTCTGGACCATTCCGTATACATCCAGGCTCATAGGACAGTGCTGGTCGCAGGCCTCGCAGTTTGTGCACACGTCTCGATCCACCTTCAGGTGAAGGGAAGGCCATTTGACCCGGTCCTTTATTTTCGTCCCGATGACCATGAAGGGAACCATCCAGCACATATAGTGGCAGGAGGCCCAGCGGCCAAAAAGAAAAGAGGTCGGGACAACGAGTGCTATGACACCGAAGAACAGAATGTACTTTTGCGCGCGCGTTCCCTGCTGCAGGCCAAAGAACGGGTCAATGGCGTGGAATCCTCCGGCACGAATTGCCAGCCACACAATGGCGCTTACCCAGAGCCCCCAGATAACGTACTTGATCCGGTTGTAGCCGCCGCCTTTCGCCCTCTTGTGAACTGCGAGCGAACAGAGTTCTTGCAGCCCGCCCCCGGGGCAAACCCAGCTACAGAACGCCCGCCCAAAGTAGAGTGAAGTGAGGAAGAGGAAGACGTAAATGAGAAAACTGCCGTTGATGACGCCCTGTGAAACAGCGAAGACGATCAGGACAGGCGAGAAAAAGAGATGGAAGATTCTGATTTGAAAGAGAAGGAACGAGACCCCGAGGATGCTTTTTCTGACCTGTTGCCTTGTCATGATTCACGCCTTCGATTGCAGGCGGCTACCCTTCGCCGAACCCCGGCAGGGCGGCAAGAGCATAGCCTTACCCGCGAGCGTAGCGGAAACCTGGCCCCGTTCTTCTCAGCCCAGAATCTGGTGCGCTCCGGCGAGCTTATCGGGAATTGCCAGCCCTTGGGGACAGTGAGGCAGGCAGGTGCCGCAAGCGAGGCACGCATCTGCCTGCTTGTCTAGCTGGGCGTAAAGCTGCCGGGCGCGATATCCCTCCCCATAGTCCCTGGCGTATCTTTCGTAGCGCAGGATATCGGCGATGGGAACGCCCTCTTTGCAGTGGGCCATACATTCATTGCAGAGGCGGCAGACTTCACGATTCGCGTAGGCGCGCATCTGTTCGATGGCCCGCTCATCCGCGGCGCGCATGGCCTTGCCCGCGCCCGAGTAAGTGTCCACGAACTGGCGCAGGTTGTTGATCTCGATTACCGCGGCATCGAGTTGGGTGCGGGTCGTCAGCCACCGGGCCAGGGCGTGGTAAGGCGTCGTCCCCGGCGGGAAGTCTTTCATGAATTCCCGGTCCTGCTGCATGCGTCCGGCGCCGCGCGTGGTCTTCATGGCGATGGTGCCGAAGCCCTTGCGCCTGGCCAGCGCCAGGAACTGGTTCATCGCTTCACCCTCGCCGTAGGAGTAGAAGAACTGGGCATGCTCATAGACGCCGTCTGCGACGACTGCGGTAAGGATTTCCAGGGCGCTTTGGCCGCCGGGGACCTTCGAGTTGCCGTTGTAGCTGTGCTGGGAATGGCAGAGATGACGGACCAGTCCTTCCTTCTTCAGGCGTTCGAAAGCGCGAATGAACGCGCGGTTGCTCTTCACCTCGGCAACGCTGTGATAACCGAAGTGGAACTGCATGTCGTCGAAATAACGCAGCCCAGTGTCACGGGCGAGCCGCTTCACCAACTGATAGTGCGCTTCCTCGTCGAGGACGCCCGTTTCATGATTTCCGCCCACGCGATCCACGCAGACCTGGCAGTAATGCGCGTCGCGATTCTTGAGGATGGCCTGGGGGACGCTTCCTCGATCCCATTCATCCGCCTTGTGCCAGAAGTTGATGCCACAGCGGATGCCGGCTTCCACTGCATCCGTGGCCCAGGTGGCTGAGCCGACCAGCGCCGTGACTTCTCTGCCTGTGCCGCCCAACTTGCGGCGCGGCAACGGGCCCACTTTGTCCGCAGCTTGCTCAATCTCCTGGATGGACGCGGCGCAAGCGGGTCCCAGTCCGGCGGCTACGGCCCCCGCCGAAGCAATCATGAACTCCCGACGTCCCATGCGGTGTTGGCGTGACATGGTCGTGCACCTCCCTCTTGATGCGGGGATACCCTAGTAGGCCCTCCGCCGGATGGCGCATACATCGCGCGTTTTCGCGATGTGTGCGAACAACAGACTCCGCATACATGCCCAAGGTCGGCATGTATGCGCCACCCGCGTTCTTAGGTCGGCCCTAGAGCCGCCGCTCGATGGCCTTCCCCAATTCGACCAGCGCTTGCCCCACTTCCGGCGCCTCCTTATAGGCGACCAGACGAACTAAGTAAGGCCCTTTCCTGAACGTCAAGCTGGCGGGATAAAGCCGGGCGTCGTCGCCCAGTTGGAGACCCTGGCTGCCGACCGACGACTCGGAATCAAACACCTTTCGGGCACCCTCCGGCGCCTTCATGACGTAGATGTCCGCCGCAACATCGACCTTGCCCTGGTAGCGGTAATCAGTGGCCAAGGTTCTCACGACGCCCGCCTGGATGTACCTCTCGGCGTCGCCGTCGATGTACTCCCACAACTTGTCAGCTTCGAAGGTGCGCGTCTCGCCTTTGCTCCATCCGGGGACCGCGTTGCTCTCTGGGAAGAAAGCTGCCGGTGTGGAAACCGGCTTGGGGCCGCAGGCCGGCGCGAGAAGCAGCGCGGTCATGGCGATTGCGAGACGAAGCGCTGCCGTGTATGCTCGCCGTGCAGCGCCGAAATTCGAAAATCGAAACACGAAAGTCGCGCCGCGCGAACTTGGAATCTCAACTCTCAAATCGTTCATCCTGCCACCCCGAAGCTCTAAACTCGAACGCCGACCGCTTCATCATCCCGATCCACCCCTGGGTCGCTTGAGCAGAATCTGATTTGTCTTGGACCGACTTTCCCCGATGCTGGTGACGTAAACGGCAGGGCGGTCCTGCACCGGACAGGCAAACTCGCAGGCGCCGCACCCGACACACCGCTCCGGGTCGACGTAGGGCTGGCGAACCTGCTTCAGCTTTCCCTCGGCGTCTGTCACTTCCACAGGACGCAAGCAGATGGCCTTGGGTGAAGTGGGGCACCATTCCTCACATACGATGCATTCTGTAGCCATGGCCCAGGGGAGGCAGCGCCCCTGGTCGTAGAAGGCGGTGCCCACGCGGATGGGCTTCGCGTTTTTGTCAGCTCCGGCGGTAACCCATGCTTTCTCCGCCTGGGTGATTTCCCAGATGGCTCCCGTGGGACACACCTGGCTGCACAGCACGCAACTGGGTTCGCAATAGCCGATGCGCGGGACCAGGACGGGCGTCCAGAGGCCCTCGAGCCCCGCCTCCGACAGGCTGGGGTGGAGGGCGTTGTTGGGGCAGACCTTCATGCATTCGCCACAGCGGATGCAGCGCGCGAGGAAG
>JALHUF010000319.1 GCA_022866195.1 Terriglobia bacterium | reverse complement strand
TGGCTTTGGGGTTGGCGCCGACGAGCTTCATCCGCAGAACCGCAGGTTCTAGGTGCTGGGTGCTGGGGGCTTGAGGATTTTGGATTTGTGATTTTGGATTTTGGATTAAGGGCGGAAAGAGCGCGTCCGTTGGCCGCGTGAGAAGGCCCTCAGGGGCTAAAGCCCGAGAACTGGGCGGCCCGGCAGACGGCATGGCTAAAGCCATGCCCTTTCGCAAAGCTGACGGCTGATTGCTGACCGCTGACGGCTTGCGAAGCGAAAGAACAGCTTCGCCCTGCGTAAGAAACAGCGTGTAGCCGCGGCCGCGCGAGAGGAATTTGACTTGGCCGTCCGTTTGGCCGCGATTGGCTTCGAAGGTGAGCGGCAGACGGCCGTAGGATTCGACCAATTTTGGATTTTGGATTGGCGATTTTGTATTGAGAAAGCCTGAATTCGCCGCGGGCGGAACCTGTCCCGATAAAATCGGGAGCCCGGCAATGTCGGCCTGAAGGCCGACGCTACGAGCGCCGGCGGGGACGCCGGCGGTACGGTTGGAACGTGGAATTGCGAAGGCGAGCAGGAACGCAACTGCCGCGAGTGCGACAATGCCAATACGAGCAGCGTGTGCGCGTCTGGAATCCATGGCGACCTCCAGTTAGGTCAGAGTACGAAGAGAGAATTGATAATTAACGTATAGCTCCCCGTTTGCCGCACGTCAACGGGAATTGTGGCCCTCGGACATAAAAGCCGACGGCTGGGAGATTGAAGATTGTCGGTTGTTCGTTGACAGACGAGCGGGTTGCGGAAGCGGATTTCATCCGCGCCCGTGGCAGGACAAAAGCAAGATGCCGGCGCTACTTTTGGAGTGCGGAAGCTCTGCTTCCGCCGTGCTTTTCGAGAGCTTTGCTCCCGGCGCAGTAAGTGGGGCACAGCCCCGCTGACCCAAAGCGGTGCCAGAGGCACCGCACTCCAAAGGGGTGGGCGGGGCGAGTGCAGATTTCAGATTCAAGATTGACCACTGAAGACCGCAGGTCGTCCGTGGTTCGTTGTTGGTTGTTCGTGGTTTGTAGTTGGTAGTTCTCTGCAACTGACTACTGACTACTGACGACTCTTGTCCCTTGTCCCTGGGAGCAGCGATTGAAGATCGGGGATTGCAGATTTCAGATTCCAGATTTCAGAGGGGAGGCTGACGAATTTCCACTTTCAAGTTTCGAATTTCGCTTTTCGGATTTGGGCCTATTGGTCTTTGACTTCCCGCAGGGTGCCCACTCGGAGCCTCATTTACGTCGAGGAAGCGAAGGGCATCGTCAAAAGGATTTCGTTCCCGCGCAAGTAGTACAATCTCGAGTGCACCAGTGTGACCATGAAAACCGGCGCGCCACGGTTCATCCTGCTGTCTGCCTTGTTGGTTGCCTTTCTCTTTCCGGGCTGGGCGACGGCTCAGACTGCTTCCCCCGCGACCGTCAGCCCGCTCGCCGAGCAGCACTACAAGCAGGGAATGCTAGCCCTCCAGAAAGGAGACCTGCGCACGGCCATTCGTGAGTTCCGGCTGGCGGTGAGATACGCCCCCAAGCTGCCGACCGCCCACAATTCCCTGGGCTACGCCTTCCTACAGAATGGGCAGATTGATGCCGCCGTAACGGAATTCCGCAAGGCCATCGCTCTGGGGCCCACATTCACGGAAGCTTATCTGAACATGGCGCGAGCCCTGGAGCGGCGCAACGACCTCGACGGCGCCATCCAGTTCTGCCAGTACGCGCTTCGCCAGCGGCCAGACTGGGCCAACGCGCATTACCAACTGGGTCTGGCGCTCCGGGCCAAGGGCTGTCACGCGGAAGCGTCCGCGGAGTTTGAGAAGGCCCGTGAACTCGACCCGCGCTTGAGACCTCCACGGGACTGACCGTAAGGGCCGTTGCTGTCCCGGTCCTGGCAGCCCTCGGGGAGTCTGCAAAATTTGTGAAAAACCTTTCCTGTTAGCCTCCCTGGGCTGTTTCATGCTATTGTTTCCTGGCAAGTTAGCTTGGCTAAGCGCTTTCACAAAACGCGCTGGGCCGAGGAGCGGTTACCGCCATGAGACTTGAGGATGTCGCCAAGCGCGCTAAGGTTTCAATTGCCACCGTCTCCCGGGTGGTGAACAGCGTAGGTCCTGTCAAGAACAGCACCCGCGCCCGGGTCCTCAAGGCTATTACGGAGCTCAAGTATCATCCCAACATCCACGCGCGCAGCCTGGCGGGCGGCAAGAGCCGCACGCTGGGCATGATCGTCTCCAATCTCGAAAACCCCTTCTTCCTGGACATCTTCCGAGCTCTCGAGTCGGACGCGCACCGCCGAGGTTACGAGGTTCTGGTGGCCAACACCGACTATCGCGCGCGACAGTTGGTGTCAAGCGTGCACCTGATGATGGGCCGTCGCCTGGCGGGGCTGGCCGTGATTGTCTCCGAGATGGAGCCTTCTCTCATTCAGGAGCTGACCGAAAGCAATCTGCCCATCGTCTTCTACGACGTGGGAACCCCGGCACGGAACATCAGCAACATCAAAGTCCGATACGAAAAGGGCATGCAGAGAGTGGTGGAATACCTCTATTCGGTGGGGCATCGGCGCATGGCTTTTGTGGGCCACCACATCAGCCTGGAGCCCCTGCTCGACCGCAAGAAGTCGTTCCTGGACACGATGAAGCGTTACGCCGGCGAGGTGGAGCATGCTACCGTGGCCGATTGCGACGGCCCCGTCGGCGGACAGCAGGCCACGCGCCAGTTGCTGGCGTCAGGATTCAAGCCCACAGCCATCATCTGTGTGAACGACTTCATGGCTCTCGGTGTCGTCCGGGAGTTGCGCGAGCACGGGCTGGAAGTGCCCCGCGACGTTTCCGTGACGGGATACGATAACATCAGCCTCTCCGAGTACGCCTTCCCGCCGCTCACCACCGTGAACATTCCGCGGGAGATGATCGGGCACCTGGCGTTTTCGGCTCTGGTTCCCGAACACGAGGATGCCCAGGTGCGCGGCCGGGAGTTCCTCATCGATCCCGAACTGGTCATTCGCGAATCCACCGGGCCGCCGCCCAAGAACTGATTTTCCCCGCGCGGCGCACGCCGCCCGTAGGATCCTGCTCCTGCTTCAGGGATTCACCGCCTCACAGGTGCTTGCTTCCGGACCCGCAGCGCACGGGGCGATTGCCGCGTATCTTTCGCCCTGTGCGGGCGCAGTGCTGGTGGCGGACCGTGCATGCTAGAATAGACTGGTTTGAGGTCCTGCTGCCGTGGTCTCTATTGCTCGCAAGAATCTCTTTCACGACAAGATCCGCTTCGTGGTGGCACAGGCGGGAATCACCCTGGCGGTCGTCCTGATCACCATCCAGATAGGCGTGTACCTGGCCTTTCTGGCCAACACCAGTGTCCTGATTGACCACACGGAAGCCGACATCTGGGTTACGGCCCGCGGGCTGGAGAATTTCGACTTCGGCAGGCCCTTCAGCGAAAAAAAGCTCTATGAGGTACGCGAGGTGCCGGGTGTCCTGTGGGCGGATAAGTACATGCTGGCCTTCGGCTACTGGAAGACTCCCACGGGCAGTCAGGAGATGGTGCAGATGGTCGGCTTCAACCCAGAGACGCTGGTGGGAGCACCGTGGGACATCGTGCGGGGCAATCCTCAGGACGTGAAGTACTTCAATTCCGTTTTCTACGACCAGGCTGAGACAAACCGGCTGGGTGATCTGCCCATCGGCGCCGAAACCGAAATCAACAATCGCCGCGTGCGCGTGGTGGGCATCACGCGCGGCGCCAGGTCGTTTATCCAGAGCCCCTACATTTTCACCTCCTTCAAGAACGTCCTTAATCTGTCGTTTATCAACAAGGGCAATACCGTCTATGTGCTGGCAAAGGTGGCCCCTGGGTACTCTGTACAGGAGGTGAAGCAGCGGCTCGCGGAAAATCTGAAGGACGTGGATGTCTACACGACCGACGAGTTCAGCAAAAAGACCCGAAGATACTGGACGGTCAATACGGGCATGGGCACTGCCTTGCTGGCCGTGGCCTTGCTGGGGCTGGTAATCGGCACTGTGATTGTCGGCAATACCATCTACACCGCCACCACCGAGCATCTCAAAGAGTTCGGCACCTTCAAGGCCATGGGCGCGTCCAACTGGAACCTTTACAAGATCATCATCGAGCAGGCGCTGGTCAATTCCGTGGTCGGTTATGGCATGGGGATGTTCGTGAGTTATTGGGTTATTCAGGCGATGCGCAAGGGAAACCTGCAAGTGCTGCTTCCCTGGCCGGTGTTGGTGGGAGTGTATGTGGTGACGGCGCTGATGTGCCTGGGGTCTTCGGTTCTCTCCATCTACAAGGTGACTAAGATCGACCCGGCGCTGGTCTTCAAAAGTTAGCCGTCAGCTATCAGCCGTCAGCAATCAGCCAAGCACGCCTAATCTGGTGGTTGGCTTGGGAAACTGGAGGGGCAAATGAGACCGTTTAGGGACCTGAAAGTCTGGCGCAAGGCCCACGGGCTCACCGTGGCGGTCTATAAGGCGACGAGTACATTTCCCAAGGAGGAACTGTATGGCTTGACGAGCCAGATTCGGCGGTCCTCTGCATCTATCCCTGCCAATATCGCCGAAGGCTGCGGCAGAAGTGGTGGCCCTGAGTTGGCACGTTTCCTTCATATCGCTTTGGGCTCGGCCAGCGAGCTTGAGTACCACCTTTTGTTGGCCTGTGATCTCGGTCTTCTCGACAAGCTGCACTACGATGGTTTGGCAAGAGATGTGACAGAAGTGAAGCGCATGCTTACGGCTTTCATTCAGAAGCTGAAGGCTGAGGGCTGATAGCTGATGGCCTGTCATGATGCACAAACCGTTGTCCGTCTCGATCGCGTGAGCAAGACTTACGGCTCGGGCGAATCGGCGGTGCACGCGGTTCAGGATGTATCGCTGGAACTTGCGCCGGGGAGGTTCTACATCCTGATGGGCCCCTCGGGGAGCGGGAAGACAACCCTGCTGATGCTGATGGGCTGCTTGCTGAAGCCGACCTCGGGTTCCGTTTTCCTGTTCAATGAGGAAGTCAGCGCTCTCGGCGAGGGGAAGCTGCCACGGGTGCGGCGGGAGAAGGTCGGGTTTATTTTCCAAGGTTTCAATCTTTTTCCGGCGCTGACGGCGCTGGAAACCATCGAGGCTACGCTCAACCTGAAGGGCCTGCGGGGCGAAGCGGCCCGCGAAAAGGCTCGCGAACTGCTCACGCACCTGCGGCTGGAGAAGCGCTTCCATCATTTGCCCGAAGATTTGAGCGGCGGCGAGAAACAGCGCGTCGCGGTAGCGCGAGCGCTGGCCGGCGACCCGCCGATCATCCTGGCGGACGAACCCACGGGGCAACTCGATTCGAAATCCGGCCGGCTGATCGTGGAAGTTTTGCGCGATCTGGCGCACAATGAAGGGCGGCTGATCTTCATGGTTAGTCACGACACCCGCATCCTGGGACTGGCCGACCGGATCCTGGAGATTGACGACGGGCGTTTGAAGGACCAAAGCTGATGCTTGCCTCCCGCCGAAACCTCTATTTCTTTGCCGCGCTCGGGTTGCTGCTTTTTGTGCCTTTCGTCTGGTTTGTGACTTCGGTGGGACGGCGCAGCTCGAACGGCTTCAGCCGCGAGTTTCGCGTGCGCCGCGGGGAAATCAACTGGCGCTTTGCGGCGCGGGGCCGCGTGGAAGGCGCCACTTCCCAGGAGATCAAGCTGGCCTCGCGGGTGGTGGGCCGGTTGAAAGAGCTTATGGTTTCTGACGGCGATCCGGTGCACAAAGGCCAAGTCGTCGCAGTGCTGGAAAACGACGATCTGAAAGCGCGCGTGGACGAGGCGCAAGCCAACCTGGAGCGCGCCCAGGCGGTGCTCCAACGGCTGCTGAACGGCGCCCGGCCCGAGGAGCGCAGCGCGGCGCGGGCGGAGATGGAGGAAGCCCAGGCCGCCGCCGAAAACGCCCGCCAGAACTACGAGCGCGCGCAGCAGCTTTTCCGGGAGGGGGGAATTGTTTCGCAGTCGGCGCTCGACCAGGCGCAGCGCGACTGGAAGATGGGCCAGGCGAAACTGGAGTCGGCGCGCGAGCGCTACAAGCTCATCATGGCCCCGCCGCGCACCGAGGATGTGCAGGCCGCGAAGGCTGACGTGGACCTGGCCCGGGCGCGGCTGGCCCAGGCCGAGGACAACTACGAGAACACCTTTGTGCGCTCACCGGTCGAGGGGGTCATTGTCAAGCGCAACATGAACCCCGGCGAATCCATCTCCTATGAATCGCTCTTCCAGCCCATCGTCTCGGTGGCGGACACAACTCGCCTGATGGTGCGCGCGGAGGTGGATGAGACTGATATCGGCAAGGTCCAAATCGGCCAGCGCGCCGATATCCGTTGCGAGGCCTATCCGGCCCAGACGTTTTACGGGCGCATCGTGCGCATCAGCGGCGGCTTGGGGAAAAAGAAAATCCAGACCGATAATCCCACCGAGAAAATCGACACCGACATCCTGGAGACTTTCGTGGAGGTCGATCCCGGCTCCCCCTTGCGCGTCGGTCTGCGCGTGGACGTTTACGTCCAGTTGGCCCGGAAGGAGAATGTGCTGGTCATTCCCCGGCGCGCGGTCATGTCGACCGACGGCGTTCCCCTGGCCCAAGTCAAGGCCGCTACGGGCGTGAGCGCGCAGCCGGTCCGCCTGGGCGCCCAGGACGGCATGTACGTCGAAATCCTCGAGGGCCTCAAGGAAGGCGAGACGGTGGTTTATTGATGCCCAGCCCTGTGGGGCAGCTCCTAGGGAGTCTTGGCAGGTCTTGGCGGGCGGGTAATCTTCAGGTAGTCGAAGTGGACCTTCAAGCCGGCTTTAATGGGGCAGGCGGCGAAGACGCCCACCTGGATAGGATCGCTGAGCGGGAAAGTAGCTTGGCGAAGCAGGGACCATTCGCGGCCGTCCGCGCTGGTTCGCACTTCGACCAAGTCGCCGCGACGTTCCAGGCGGAAGAAGAACTCCTTGGGAGCTGGGCGAGAGACCGACCAATCTGAGGTCTCGCGCGTGATGACCACGCCGAGGGTGGGCGTGCCCACCGGGTCATTTTCGGCGTCCACCTTCAGCCAGTGAGTGGCGTCGCGACGCAGCATCAAGCCGGCTTGGTCGTATTGGTTTTGAAACTCCCCTGTCACTTTCGTTTCCGCCACGAAATCCCCGCTCAGTTCAATAAAGAGAAAGTGGCCGTTATCGCGCGCGCCGCCATCCAGCGTCTTCTGCCAGAAGTCGGTCTCATCGCCGGGCGAAAAGCTGAGCCACCCATCGCGGACCGCAACGACGGGCGGCGGGTTCAGCCAACGTAACCGGCGGTCGAATGTGGCGCCGCTGAAAGACTCGTCCAGTAGGACTGTCTCACCCTGTGCGGGCTTCCCATCCATTTTGACTCCCTCGGCCACGCAACCTGCGAGCGCGAGCAACAACACGACAATGCTTCGCTCAGCTTTCGCACGGGCCCCTTGTCCGTATGGGAACGGATTCATGGCAGCTCGCTTCGAGAACCTGCCACAGAGATAGGTAGGAAGGCGGAAGACAACGAACAACTGACAACCAACAACCAACAGGTCACACGATCTCTTCGCGCTTCTCGTCCCATCTTACTGTCCGCCCCTGCCGATACGATGCGATGGCCATCTGGCAGGCGATGGCGGAGCGGAAGCCGATCTCGAAGGGGCAATTCGGTTCCTTGCGACTTTGCACACAATCAAGGAAATTCTGCATGTGCGTGTCGGTCGTGTCCCCGGAGGATATCAGGTCGGGAGTCTTTTCGGAAGGCTTCGCCGCCTCTGTTGCCTCGCGCGCTTCTTCCTTGCCCTCCGGTACGTAGCGGACTTGGTCCATTTCGTTGCGCAGGATGGTTCCCTTGTTGCCCAACACGAGGTCATCGCCCTCGCCGAAGTGCGCATTGCCGAACATGGAATTCCAGGTGAAGAGTAGATTCTCTGGCTGGTCCATGGAGACGTCCATGGTGTCGGGCACTTCCATTTCGGGCGAAAGGTAATTGCCGCCGCTCATCGTGACGCGGCGCGGGATCTTGAGGCCCAGCACCTTGAACCAGAAGCCTACTTGGTGGACCATGTTCTCAAACACATTACCGCCGGAGTAGTCCCAGTAGAACCGCCAGTTGATGACGCGATTGGGCTCGAAGGCATGCGGCTTGGCTTCGCCCTGGAATCCCTTCCAGTCCACGTGTTGCGGGTCACAATCCGCGGGAATGGGTCTTTTCCACCCGCCATACGGCGCGTTGCGATAGTGGTGCGTGTGAATTGCTGTGATCGTGCCGATGCGCTCGGGAGTGAGGAACTCGCGCGCCCGTCCGACGGCGGGACCACTCAGGGATTGAACACCAACCTGGACGACGCGTCCGGAGCCTTCCAGCGCCCGGCGCATGCGTTTGGCGTGGTCGGGATTGAAGGCCATCGTTTTCTCTTGGTACACGTCCTTGCCGGCCTGGATGGCGGGAACGAAGTTGAGCGCGTGTTGATGCTGCGGCGTGGCGATGAGGACGGCGTCGATGCTCTTGTCATCGAGAAGGCGACGGAAATCCTGGTAAGTCTGGATCTGCGGAGCGAATTTCTTCACCTCCTCCAGGCGACGCGTGTAAACGTCGGCCACCGCCACCGCCTCCGTGTTGGCGCAGCGCATCGCTGTCTTAAGGATTTCCTGGCCGCGGCCGCCGGCGCCAATCAGACCGACGCGGACGCGCTCATTGGCTCCGAGCACCGTGCTGGCCGGAAACAATCCGGACACAGCCAGCGTGGCGCTTCCCCCCAAGATCTGCCCCATAAATTTGCGGCGGTTGGACATGGTTTGCCTCCTGGAAATTACGCGCTGGAATACTTCCGGCAGAGCGTCTTGATCTTTGCGATCAGCTTCGGCACACCGGTCATGGCGTCTTCTTCTCCCTCGTATTCGGCCGACATGTAACCTTTGTAGCCACCTTTGGCGAAGAGTTGCCAGACGCGGTCGAAGTCGATGGGCCCGTGGCCCTCGGTGAAATTGTCGCGGATGTGTGCATGCGTCGTATACGGGACACAGGCCTCGATCTGGGCGTACTCGTTTTCGGGGAAATTGCTGATGTCGAGATTGATGCCTGCGTAGGGCGAATCGACGCGCCGCAGGATCTCGAGGATGTTGGATGCTTTGGAGGTTATGCCCCCGTGACTTTCGATGCCGAGAATGACGCCTTTCTTCGCGGCGTACTCGCAGGCGGGCTTCATCACTTCCACCACCCATTGGATACCCTGCTCATCGCTGGCGTCGGGCGGCACCTCGCCGCCAAAAACGCGCAGGTGCGCGGCGCCCAGCAGCTCGGTCGCGTCCACCCATTTCTTGATCTTGGCGAGCTCCTCGGCGCGTTTCGCCGCATCCGGCAGGCACCTGTTTGTGCCAATCGCCGCGCCCGAAAGGGGCATGCCATTCTTGTAGGCGAAGCGGCGCAGCTCGGCGAGGTAAGCGGGCTCCGTGGACTTCAGCCAGTAGGTGGTGATGTCCACGCCCTGCACGCCCATCTCCACGCCCTTCAGGATGAAGTCTTCCATCGTCATACGGCCGCTTTTGAGATATTTCTCGAAAGAGTAGGCGCAGCAGCCGGCGAAGAGCCGCGCCTGGGACGAGGAAGCAGGGGTTTCAGCCCTGGCGTCTGTCGCGAGACTGCGGCCCAGCCAGCCAGCGGTTGCTGCGGCGGCTGTGCCAAGGAACTGTCGACGTGCATATGCCTTATTCATACCGACCTCCCGGTCAGGGCTTCGTTGCCTTGAAACCGCGCCCCATGGATCGCGCCCCCATTACTTTCCGAGCGGCTTGACGGCGACTTCCTTGAAATACACCCCGGAGTCCGTCTTGTCCTCGCGGGGATGATTCTGCAGCCCAATGTAGCCGGCGTCGGGCCGCCGTCCTCGCTGTGGCTCGTAGTCCTTCACGCGCTCCGGAACAGGCTGGCCCTCGGTGTAATCGGTCACCTTCACCCCGTTGAGCACAACGACGGTGTGCGGCCCATCCAGCGTAATCTCCATCGTATTCCATTCCCCGGCGGGCTTGGCGGCGCGGGCCAGCGCCTTGGTGAGGGAGTATAACACGCCCGAGCAATGATGATCGTCTCCCGCACCGTAAATCTGCACTTCTTCGCCGTAATGCACGGGCATCCACTCTTCGCGCGGGGGAATGGGAATGCGGATGAAGACGCCCGCGTTATCGTTGTCGTTCGTCACTTTGAAAACGACGCGGATAACGGAATCGCCGATCTTGTTTGGTGTGTAATAGAGCAAGCCCAAGCCGCCGATGGGCTTCAGCAGGCCATCTTCAACCACGAACTTCCCTGGGCCGACTTGCTCCCAGCCGGTGAGATCTTTTCCGTTGAAGAGCTGTCGCCAGGCGTCGGTTTGCGCGTGCCCGGGCAGGGCGACCAGAGCTAGGATCGCTAGCATCGGTGTCGAACGTCGCAACATGCTTCACCTCAGAGATTCAAAATGGGTTGACCGGAGGCCATTGTACACAAATCTCGCGCCGGTTGCCCGGCCAACCTGAAAAGATCGCGCCCCAGAGATTCGCCCCCTCGGGCGCGGCTCCTCCGGCCGCCGCCGGGACGGGTCTCTGCGCTTGCGCTACCCCCGGTCTATTTCTTGAGCGGCTTGATTGCTACTTCCTTGAAAAAGACGATGTCGTTGTCGCTGTGATTCTGCAATCCGAAGTAACCCTTGAGGGGACGAGGCCCGCGGAAGGGCTCGAAGTCAAATTTCTTGGCTGGAAGCGGTTGACCCTCCATGAAGTCGGTGACCTTGACGCCGTTCACGAACACGATGGTGCGCGGGCCATTGAGCGTGATTTCCATCGTGTTCCATTCCGGGCCGGGCTTGCCGGGACGCGCCAAGGCTTGGTTCATCGAGTAGAGGCACCCGGTGACGTGCGTATCCCCCTCGCCTACGGCTTCCGGGTTGTTGTCGATCTGGACCTCGTAGCCGTAGTGCACCGGCATCCACTCCTCGCGGGGCTCAATGGGGATGCGGATGAAGACGCCGGAATTGTCGTTCTTGTCGCGCATCTTGAACACCACGCGAATGACGCAGTTCCCCACCTTCTCGGCTGTCCAGTAAAGCAAGCCCATGCCGCCTTGGGTCTTGATCAGCCCATCTTCCACCACCATTGTCCCCGGCCCCACGTGCTTCCAACCGGTCAAGTCCCTGCCGTTGAAGAGCTGTTTCCATTCCTCGGATTGCCCCGCGCCAAACAGCGTGCCCAGAGCGAGGATGGCGAACAACAAGGTCGCGCGTTTCAGCATGCTGCACCTCAGAGGCTCAAGATGGACCTGCTTCCGAGGGGCCATTGTACACGGAAGTGGAAAGCGGTTCGAGATGGTTTCTGGCTGCTTTGCCGTGACGGGGAGAGGAGGACACTCTGACCCCGTCCTGCCTTGGCGCTTTAGGAGGTAGCGCGGACCTGATTTGCCTGCCTGCCGCAGGCAGGTACGTCCGCGGTTCTTTCACCAAAAAAAGCCGCCCCGACGGGTCGGGGCGCTACACGCTCCGAGTGATCGGCAAGAAGAAACCGAGGTTGGCCCCTCCTGTCCACGCAAAACCAATCATCTTGAGGCATCGCGTTGGTTCGGGTAGACTCTGGGCTGGAGGAAAGGTCACAATGTGGCGCCTTGCCGTTGTCACTTGCTGTATTGTTCCTATCGCTCTCCACGCCCAAACCGATCATTTCCAGACACGAGTGCTCGTCACTGCTCCCGAAGGTGTCGCGGTTGCCAACCTTGCCATCGCGGATGTCGAGGTTGAGCAGGACGGGCGCAAGGCGAACGACAGTCCGCCCGTTATCCAGCAGACGATGCCGCTTCGGATTGGCATCGTGTTCGACGAGAGCGGCTCAGGCCGCCGTTCAACGCTACACACTTTCTTGCTTGAGCGCGCACTCGACTGGGCAGCAGCCGCTCTAGCTCGATATGGGGGGGACGCCTTCTTGGTGGGTTTCAATGACCAGATCATCATCTCGACGGAGATCGTGACCGACATTTCGCAGCTACGCCGAGCACTGAGCCAAATGCATCCGATCGGTGGTTCCGCAGTCCGAGACGCACTTGTTCACAGCACGCAGAAGTTCTATGCATTCGGCCCGGAGCTGAAGCCCACGGCCAGAGTCCTGGTGTTCGTTAGCGACGGTTTCGATAATGCATCTTATGAAAAAGAGCGGAATGCCATCGAATCTGCGCAGAGGTCGGGGGTTCGCGTTTACACCATCAGTTTTCCCTCTCCGGAAGCTGCGGCAGGCAAGAGCTTACTGGAGCGTTTCTCGCAACGCACAGGAGGGAAGTCATTTTCCCCTCGCGACGAAAGGGAAGTAAGCAGCGTGCTGACTGCCCTGGATCGCGATCTTGCCAACAGCTTTCTTATCAGCTTCGTACCTGAAGCAGGAGACGGCAAGTTCCATCATTTGAATGTGAGCCTCTCGAAGATGCCGAACGCGGATCTGCGGTTTATGTCCGAGTTCTACGCCCCACGCAAACCCTAGAATTATCTCTACTATATAGAACTGGTAAATGACTGCCGTTGTTATTATTCCTTCTCGCTCGAAGTCGCTCGCCAATGGCCCCGAGCGTGTCGAGCGATTCAGAACCACTTTGCCGTGTAACGCCCTAACCGGAAACTGACCCTGTCTCGCCTTGGCCCTTTAGTTGTTTCCGGCAGTGGCGTAGCATAGCGGCTCGGGGTTTGTCACCTGAGAGGGAGGGTTGGTCGTGCCCAGAGATTCATCCTCGGCCTGGAAGGCTCGTCACCAACGCTGGCTACGCTACGTTGAGGCGACAGTCAAGACTATGGAGGCGGGACGCGCCATCCCGACGGGGCCGTCGCCCAAGCCCTTCGTCGCTCCGCCGGTTTCTGTGGCCAGCGGAAAGCCGGTAAAGGTGGTGGTCTGCGCGCCGCACCCTGATGACGAGGCGTTGGTCGGCGCGCTGCCTCTGCGCTTGCGGTTGGAGACCGGAGCCCGGGTCACCGACTGCGCGATTACGCTGGGCAGCAATGTGAGTCAGAGGCCACGGCGGCTGCGGGAGCTTGAGTCTGCCTGCCGTGCCCTGGGCTTTGAGCTGATTGTGCCGCTTCATCCTTCGGGCTTCGACAATGTGAATCGGAGGACGCGAACGAGCCGCCCGGAGGAATGGGCAGCTAAGGTGGAGACGCTTTCCGCGATATTCGAACGGTTACAGCCCGATGTGGTCTTTGCTCCCCACGCCGAGGACTTCAATACCACACACATCGGCACCCACTTCCTGGCGGTGGATGCGCTGGGCGCGCATCTCGCGCGCAGCGGACGCGGGCCTCTGCTCTTCATCGAGACCGAGTATTGGCACGAGAACGCCCAGCCCAACTTGATGGTCGGCGTCTCGCCGGAAATTGAGGCCATTCTGGTGATGGCGACGGCCGAGCACGGCGGGGAAGTCGCACGCAACCCTTACCACGTGCGTCACCCGGCGCGCATGATTGAGAACGTGCGCCTGGGAGCAGAGGTGGTGGGCGGTCAAGGCGGGCCGGCGCCGGATTTCCCCTTTGCGGAACTCTACCGGGTGACGTTCATGAAAGGGAAGGAAATCGTGGCGCCGAATCCCGGCGGCCGCATCGTGGGTCCCACGGAGAGGATTGACACGATGTGGCTCCTCGAGCAGTTTCGGCCCGAGGGACTGTGACGCAAATTTGAGCCAGCTCCCCACCTGAGGAGGCGATATGGGAAAGAAAAACGTGGGCGCAAGAGTGTGGGTTATCCCCGACGGCTACTTGCCGGCAGAGAGCACGGGCGGCCTCAAGAGTCACGAGTCAACGTGCGTCCTGAACCTGGGAACAAGGCCCGCCACCATCAGACTGACTGCCTATTTTGAAGACCGTGAGCCGCTGAAAGGTTTCCAAGTCACGTGTCCGGCGCGGCGCACCGTCCATATTCGTCTTGACGCCCTCAAGAATCCCCAAGGGCAGTCTATCCCTGCGGGCACGCCGTTTGCCCTGAAGGTCAGAAGCAACGCCAAGGTGGTCGTGCAGCATACGCGCCTGGATTCGACTCAACCGGCGCTGGCCTTGATGACCACGATGGCGTTTCCGATCGCGTAGGAGAGGGACCTTCCGCCGGAGCAACAGCGCCGGGTGGTCCGTGGGGATTCGTGATAAACTTTCGTGGTTGAGGTGAAACCTGGGCCCTCTCGCATCGTCCCGGGAGCTCAGGTGAGGAGGAAAACCGATGAGGAGAGTATTTTCCACTACCTGGCTGGTTTTGGCGCTTGCGACGCTGCTTGCCTGGCCGAGCATGGTGCTTGCGCAGGGCGCCTTTCAGCTAGTGACCGGCGACGAATTCAAGCAGGCGCTGCCCAAGGACTTTTACCTTGAAGGCAACGCGATTCCCACCCAAGAGCGCAATGCAGCCCTGATGAAGACACCTGCTGGCGCGCGCGCCCTGGTGGCGCTGATTGACACCACTGGGTATAGCTCGCAGATCCAGCAGAAATACGAAGGAATGCTGATTACAGAGGGAGGTCTCTCCCTTTGTGGCACCATGGTGCGCGTGGGCAGTTACGGCTTCGGGCTTGCCAGGCCCACTCCACCCAGCGACGCAGATGCGAAGTTCTTCCTGTACAACCAGGCGGGCAGAAAGGTCGCCGAGTGCGTCGCGAAAAAGGACAATAAGCTTGAACAGCCGGTCCCACTGCAGGTGGTTGTCGGCGAGGGCGCGGCCGCTCGACTGTACCTTACCCGCTACTGGCTCGAGCTTAAGTAACAGCGCGCAGCGGACGTGTGTCAAACGGGCCCGTGCGCCTACCGCGAGTTCCGCCGGGTGATTGCGGAGGCTCTCGAAGACAAAGCCAGCGTCGAGAAGTGGCTCAGCGCGACGTTTGGTTCACTGCTGCCGGTGGACTCGGAGACGCGCGCGGCGCTGAAGAAGCAGTAGCCACGCGGCCCCTACGCGCGGCGGGGAAGACT
>JALHUF010000318.1 GCA_022866195.1 Terriglobia bacterium | reverse complement strand
GGTGGTTGTGGTGGGGGTCGTGGTGTCCGTCGTTCTCGCCCGAGCTCCCGAGGTCGAGGTGCAGCGCGTGATGCTCGAACGCGGCGCCACGCCCGGGACTGTGGTGTTGACTGCCGGCGGCTACATCGTGGCCCACCACACCATCCAGGTCAGTTCCAAAGTGGTGGGAAAAGTGGCCTGGGTGGGAGTCGAGAAAGGCGACCGGGTCAAGGAAGGCCAGGTGCTGGTCCGCCTGGAGGACAACGAGTATCAGGCTCAACTGGGGCAGGCGCGGGCCTATCTCGACGTGTCCAAAGCCCGCTTGAAAGAGCTTGAGAGCGGGTCGCGTCCGCAGGAAATCGACGCCGCCAGGGCCGCAGTGGAAGAGGCGCAGGCCAACTTTCAAAACGCCACAGTCAACCTCAAGCGGGTCGAGGACCTGGCGCGCCAGAACATCGCCTCCCAGCAGCAGTTGGACAACGCGCGCACCCAGTCTGACGTCACCAAGGCCCAACTGGAAAGCGCGCGGAAGAGGTATGACCTGGTGAAAATCGGGCCGCGGGTGGAGCAGATCGAATACGCGCGCGCCCAAGTGGCCCAGGCGCAGGCCACCGTGGACTACGCGCAAACCCTGCTTGATTCCACCCTTAACCGCGCCCCGGTCAACGGGACGGTGCTGGAGCGCCTGATTGAAAAGGGTGAGATGGTCTCCACCATGAACTTCGGCGGGCCCGGCGGCGTGAAAGCTTCCGTGGCCTCGCTGGCCGACCTGAGCGATCTACAGGTGGAGCTGGACATCAACCAGAATGATTTCCCCAAAGTATCTCTTCGCCAGAACTGCGCGGTGACTGCCGACGCCTACCCGGACCGGGTTTACAGGGGCGTGGTGGAGGAGATCGCTCCCCAGGCCAATCGCCAGAAGGCCACAATTCAGGTCAAGGTCAAGATCTCAAATCCCGACGATTACCTGCGGCCCGAGATGAACGCTCATGTCGCGTTTCTGGCCGCGTCGTCCAGCGGGAGCGGCACACGCGAGATGCTCTCGGTTCCCCGTGGCGCCCTGATCCAGAGCGAAGGCAAGACCTCCGTCTTCGTCCTGGAGGGCTCGCACGTGAAGCTCCGCGAGGTTCAACTGGGCCGTGACCTCGGCGACCGGATGGAAGTGGCGGAGGGCCTGGGACCGAACGACCGGGTGGTGGTCAGGGGTCCGGAGGGGCTGGCCTCGGGGCAACGCGTGAAAGTGAAAGCAGGAGCAAGTTGAGGAGGCCAGCGTCAATAGCTCGAGGCGGTGAACTGCGGGCTGTGCACTTTCAACTTTTCAGTGAGGAACCCTCATGGCCAAAGCGGTTGTCGAAATCAAGGGACTGAAGAAGGAATTCCAGCGCGACTCATTTTCCGTGGTGGCCCTGGAGAACATCGACCTGGTAGTGCAGGAAGGCGAATTCCTCTGCCTGATGGGACCCTCCGGCTCGGGCAAGACCACGCTGCTGAACATCATCGCCGGCATCGACCGCCCCACGGCAGGCGAATTGCGCGTGCTGGAGGAGAACGTCGCGACCATGAGTGAGGATCGGCTGGCCGCTTGGCGGAACGTCCACGTTGGGTTTGTCTTCCAGACGTTCAACCTGATCCCGGTCCTAACCGCTTTCGAAAATGTGGAACTGCCTTTACTGCTCACCAAGCTCTCGGGGCGCGAACGCCAGGAGCACGTAATGACGGCGCTGAAGCTGGTGGCGCTGGAAGACCGCATCCAGCATTATCCTCGCCAACTTTCCGGCGGGCAGGAACAACGCGTGGCCATCGCCCGCGCCATCGTCACCGACCCGACGTTGCTGATGGCCGACGAGCCTACCGGAGACCTCGACGCCCATTCCGCCGAAGAGGTACTCGACATCCTCTCGCGCCTCAACCGCGATTTCAAAAAGACCATCATCTTGGTTACCCACGATCCCCGCGCCGCGCACCATGCAACGCTGATTCGTCATCTGGAAAAGGGCCAGCTCCTGCCATCATCTCCGTAGCCTATGGTCCCCAGAGTGGCCTTAGCGCTCGCCCGGACAATGCGCCAGTAGATGCTTCCCCGCTGACTCCTAACTTCTTCTACGGCAAGGCATTAGACTGCTCGCCGGGTCTGCATGGGATCCGCCTGAAGGCCGAGCATTTGCGCGTTGGGCAATCCCCTTCCACCCTCCGTCGGCAAGAGAGTATTGGACAACCCCTTCAAACGAGTTGAGTTAGCTTCACCTATTGACTATAATTCCCCTTGAATGAGGGTCCCTCCGAAAGCGACTAAACCCGACGCCCAAGGCGCAGCTAACCGGCGGAGTACGCGACTGGCCATCGCCATCCCTATTACAATCAGTGGCAAGGATGCGAGCGGGCATACCTTCAAGGAAAACTCGCGTACCGCGATCATCAATAAGCAGGGCGCGAAGATTCTGACGCTTCACGAAGTGACCCTGAATTCGGAATTGACCGTTGAAAACCGCGCTCTGGGACGGGCGGCTCAAGCAATAGTGGTGTGGGTGGGCAACAAGGCGTCCCCTAAGGACCCGGTGGAAGTCGGTGTCCAACTGTTTCATGCTGAGAACATCTGGGGGATTGAGTTTCCGCCAGACGATTGGCAGGAAGGCCCGCCGATGGGACCAGGTGGCCAGAGAGTAGAGAGCCCTGCGGTGCCCCTGCCCGCCGCGCCGAGTGAGCGCGTTCCCGCGCCAGCTGGTCCCGTCGCCCCACCCAGACCCCCGGAACCTCCGCGCGCGAGTGCGCCGCCCATCTCCGTTCCCACGGGGCCGGCGGCAGCTCCGGGCGTCGTGGAGGCAACTGCGCAGGTTTCCGTGGCACGTCTGAGCAAGCAGACGGAGGAGATGCTTGAAGAACAGGCGCGGCAATTCGAGCAACGGCTGAGCAAAATCACCCAGCAGATCGGCTTCCAGTCGCAGGCCACGCTGCAGGAGGCTGCC
>JALHUF010000317.1 GCA_022866195.1 Terriglobia bacterium | reverse complement strand
TGCTCCGCCCTGGGAGCAGTGGGATGCCGGCCATCTGCGGGAGCCGCGTCTGGTCGCGCGATGCGGTGAGGTCATCTTGGGGTGGGCCGCGCTGAGCCCGGTGTCCAGTCGCTGTGTTTACGCCGGCGTGGCCGAAGGCAGCATCTACGTTCGCGACGAGAGCCGAGGCCAGGGCATCGGCCGCGCCTTGCTGGAGAGGCTCATCGCGGAATCCGAGCAAGAAGGGATATGGACGCTCCAGGCCGGCGTGTTCCCCGAGAATACCGCAAGCCTCCGGCTGCACCGGAGCCTGGGCTTTCGTGAGCTCGGACGGCGCGAGCGCCTGGGGAAGATGAAAGGCGTGTGGCGAGATGTCGTGCTGCTGGAGCGGCGCAGCAACGTTGCCGGGATAGACTGACCCTCGAGGCGCAAGGTTCGAGGAAGCTTCTGGCCCTCCGCATCCCCAGCTTTCCCCAAGACATCCCAGCCAGTCCAGGAGCGGTGGCCGATACCAGCTCCCCGCCTATCGCGGGCGCTGCAACCAGCGGAAGCCAATGGTGAGCATGCTGGCGTTAAAACCTTCGTTGGGTGGCTCGATGCCAGCGTTCGACGTGTGGACGTAGCGGAACTCAAAAACCAGGGCACGCTGCGGCCGAAAGAAGTACTGAATCCCCAGGCCAGCCTGGGGGAGGAATTGGAGCCTTCCGGTCAACTCCGGCGCGCGGGTGTTGAGTGTAGTGTGCAGAACCCCGGCGCCCACATCGAGAAAGGGCATCACGCGCCTGTACGGTTTGCCGTCCAATCGAAACAAGAGCGAAGTGCCCAGCAAGTGCCCGCCGGGGTGAACCGCATTGCCCAGAATGCCTTCGTCCAGAATTTCGAAGCGCCGCACCGGGCCCCGCCCGAAATCCCGGACAATGAAACCCAGTTGGGGTTGAGCAATTAGCAGATTGATGTGGGAGATGTTGCGCGGAATGGCGTTTTCCACCGCATAGCCGAGCTGGAAACCGAAATTCCAGCGGCCGCGGTTGGCCCAGAACGGCGTGGGCTCCGAAGAACTTGGCGGACGCGCCGCACCCGACCCAGACGGCGCCGGCTGCGCTTGCGCCCTAGGCGCCCGTGCCAAGGCTGCGCTGGCCACCAGACAAAGAAGGACCAAGTAGAAACGAAGGCGCGCCGAAATCTTGGTCTGATTCTTCCGCTGACCTCCGAAGTCGCTCCAGGCTGGGATGAAGCGATGCACCGAGGCGCTTCTATCCTACTTGCGCGGAAAAATCAACCGCGGAATATATCGAGCCTTCGCTATTGGCGCGCGAAGCGTGGTCAGAGTAGGGAACAATCCAGGGTGAATCAATGGTGGGCCGCGTGCGGAGCGTTCTCGGCGCCGGGCGGCTTGCGCCAGCAGCGATAAATCGTCCAAAGGATTTTCACTCCGGCGCGGGCGCTGCCCCGCAAGGTGCCGGATATTTTCGATTTCCCGTACATGCGGCGGTGGTATTTAACGGGGATCTCGGTCACGCGGAGGCCTAGCCGCGCGGCCTTGGCCTGCATCTCGACGTTCCACCCGAAGTCGCGGTCGCGGAGGTCAAGCCGCCGGAGAGCCTGCCGGCTGATGATCCGCAGCGGGCCGAGGTCTGTGAAGGGAACACGCCACAGCCAGCGGATCAGCCGCGTCGTCAGCCAGTTGCCAAAGCGCTGCACCGCAGCGAGCGAGCCCGGCTCGGCCTGGCCCAGCACGCGCGACCCGACCACCAGATCCCAGTCACCTGCGGCATAGGTCCGCGCCAGCCGCTCAACATCCCGTGGGTCGTCGGAGAGGTCCGCATCCATGAAAACCACGGCCGTCGTCTCCGGCTGCAGCGCCGCAAGGCCCGCTTGACACGCTTGTCCGTAGCCGCGTCGGGGCTCGCACACCACCTGCACCCCGGCTGCGCGCGCCACCTCTGCCGTCCCGTCCTCACTCCCGTTATCGACCACGATGATCTGGGCAAAGATGCCGGGCGGAAGCTGGTCAATCTCACGACCGATGGAATCCGCCTCGTCGAGCGCCGGGATGATGAGGGCGAAACACTCCCCCCGAGAAAGCATAGCGACGCCTCTCGCCCGCCATTCTAGCAAACGCGCCGCTCAGCGCGGAACGCGTGAGGAGCGTTGCCTTCTTCGCAGGCTTCTTAACTCTGGCACGAATGCGCAGACTGTGGTATAAATCTTCCGTGCGGAGGCAATGCAGGGTAAGGACCCGTCCCATCCCACGATGAATGACGCGCGCGTATCCGCCGGGGACTCGCGGCGGCGCTTTTTTGACACTCGCTATTGGCTGCGCGATCTCATCCTTTCTCTTCTGCTGGCTTTCATTGTGATCTTCTTCCTGTACCAGCCTGTGCAGGTGGAAGGCACCAGCATGATGCCGCGGCTCTCCAATAACGAGCGCATTTTCATCAACAAATTCGTTTACCGGTTCGAGCCCATCCAGCGGGGCGACATCGTTGTATTCTGGTACCCCCTCGACGCATCGAAATCCTATATTAAGCGGGTGGTCGGTCTTCCGGGGGAGCGGGTCAGCGTGGCCGAAGGTCGCGTTTACATCAATGGCAAACCCTTGCAGGAATCTTATCTGCCGGCGGAATACTTCGACCGACAGAGTTCTCCCGTCACCTATGTTGAGGCGAACCACTACTACGTCCTCGGCGACCATCGGGAGTCATCCAACGATAGCCGCCTTTGGGGCACGGTGGACCGGAAGTACATTTACGGTAAAGCGGTGTTCGTGTACTGGCCCTTCAGCCAGCTGGGGCCGGTGGAATAGCTGTACCCGCGGCGGGGAGGTTGTGGCCGACAGCCATGGGCGGCCCCGTATGGGGAAAACGGCTCGCGGGAGCAGACCCGGGAAGCAAGCCATGGTCGAAGGCAGTCAGCAGCGATCGGAGAGTGGATGGAGGCGATTCTTGCCTTAGAGGATGGGCGGGTGTTTCGGGGGCGCGGCGACGGAGCCCCCGGGGAACGTTTTGGAGAAGTCGTCTTCAATACTTGTCTTTCGGGCTATCAGGAAATTCTCACCGATCCCTCCTACGCCGGCCAGATCGTCATCCTGACTTATCCCCATATTGGCAACTACGGGACGAATCCTCTAGATTGCGAATCAGCCCGGCCCTACGCCGAAGGATTGGTGGTCCGCGAGCTGAGTCAACTGGCCAGCAATTGGCGCTCCGTCGAGGAGACCTCGGCGTATCTGGCAAGTTACGGCGTCCCCGTGATTTGCGACATCGACACCCGCGCCCTGGTCCGCCACCTCCGCAATCACGGCGCCATGCGGGGCGTGATCTCCACCGTAGATCAGGATGAGGCAAACCTGGTGGCCAAGGCCAAGGCTTCCCCCAGCATGGTGGGATTGGACCTGGCCAGTCGAGTCACTACTGCTTTTCGGTACGGATGGAGCGAGCCTTCACGCGACATTTACCACACAGGCGCGGACGCACGCCCACCGGTGCGGTTCCAGGTGGTGGCGTACGACTACGGGATTAAACACAACATCTTGCGGCGGCTGGTGGACGTAGGCTGTCAGGTTACGGTCGTCCCGGCACAGATGCCCGCCCGAGACGTGCTGGAGCTTAAACCTGATGGGGTGTTCCTGTCGAACGGGCCGGGCGACCCGG
>JALHUF010000316.1 GCA_022866195.1 Terriglobia bacterium | reverse complement strand
TCCCTGAAGATGAGTCTGCACCAGCTCCGGCACATCTACCGGCCTCACGCCCGAGTACCAGACGCCCTCGGGGTAGACCACCATGTTCGGCCCGCGCTCGCAGAGACCCAACGAACCGCAGACCGTAATCTGAACCTCCTCCCTGAGCCCGCGCGCTGCAATCTCGCGCCGCAAGACATCAATCACTCTGGCCGAGCCCCGCGCTGAGCAGCACGGGACACCTTCCGGCTTTTGCTGATCGCAAACGTATACGTGATAACGAAAAGGCTCCATCGCGTCCGTCTCCCTTCCTCTGCTGGCCTCGGCCATTATAGTTCGTCCCGGCTTGGTGATGGCGGGAGGAAATTTCGGAAGTCCGTCAGCCGCGGCGCCGGTGCGACTTGGGACTGGGGTGCCAAAACAAACCCACCTTCTCCGTGCATTCAGGTAGAATCGGGGCCGGTCTGACAATTCGCGTGCGCTGCAAAACAGGCGGTGAGGGCTGAAACCGGCGGCCATCGCCACCGGCTGCAAACCTCCTTGAGGTAATGGACCCGAGACGCGATCGGACCCATGGGGGAGAAAAGAACATGAAGCGAGCATGTCGCTACGGGCTTCTTCTGGGCTTGGCGCTTTGCCTTGCCAGCCAGGGATTTGCCCAATTGGGAATGGTCTCGAAAGAACAGCGCGTGGAGCTGACACGCGAATGGAAAGGCGAACGCTTCCCGGATGGCCGGCCGAAAGTGCCGGATGGAGTCCTCGCCCGCATGAAAACGGTGACCGCGGAAGAAGCCTGGGCGGTACTGCGCGGCGCGGGCTACAACCACCAATTCGAGGGCGGTTGGAAGGTCATCAACCCCGGGGAGCGCCTGGTCGGGCGCGTGGTCACGGCAGTATTCATGCCCTTGCGGCCCGACGTAAACGCCGTCATCAATGACCACGGCAGGAAGGAAGGACGCAAAGGAAGCGGGCAGAACTCCTGGGTCATTGACACGCTCCAGCCTAACGACGTGCTGGTGGTGGACCTGTTCGGGAAGATCAAGGACGGCACCTTTGCCGGCGACAATCTCTCGACCTCCATCTTCACCAAGACCGGCACGGGGCTCATCGTGGATGGCGCGGTGCGCGACGTTTCCGGCATTTCTGAGATCAAGGGATTCCGATGCTACGTGCGCGATTTTGATCCTTCGGCCCTGGCCGACGTCACGCTGATGGGCATCAACGTGCCCATCCGCATCGGCCACGTCACGGTGCTGCCGGGAGATGTGGTGGTGAGCGATCCGGAAGGGCTGACCTTCATCCCCGCGCCTCTGGCCGAGAAGGTAGCCGACATTTCCGAGCTGACACAACTCCAGGACAACTGGGGACACCAGCTGCTGCGCGAAGGCAAGTACACGCCCGGCCAGATAGACGGCCGCTGGACGAAAGAGATGATCGAAGAGTTCAATCGCTGGGCCGCAGGGCGAGGATCGAAGCTGCGCATGAAGGTGGAATGAGGAACTCTGTTGCGCCGCCCTTCAGCGCGGCTCCTGGAGCGGCGGTCTATGATCCCGCAAGGCGGGACGCTCATAGAGCGCCCGTACGGACAAAGCCGTCAATCAGGGGGTGAACTTTCACATGGATCGCCGCACACTTCTCAAATCCTCCGCTGGGGCGGTGGGGAGCGCTTTTCTTGCCGGCGCGCTCACGGAAGCTGCCGCGACAAGCGTCAATACATATTCGGCGCCCTCGGAGCTGAAGATTACCGACATGCGGGCATGCACCGTCGCCGCCAACTATGACTATCCCATCATCCGCATCGATACGAACCAGGACGTTTACGGCCTCGGCGAAGTACGCGACGCGGGCGTCAAAGGCATCGCGCTGATTCTCAAGGCGCACATCCTGGGCAAGAACCCGCTGCGCCTCGACGCCATCCTCGCGGAGATTCGCCAGTTCGCTGGCCAGGGACGCATGGGCGGCGGGTACAGTGCCGTGGACATGGCGCTGCACGACATCGCCGGTAAAGTGTACGGCGTTCCCGCCTGGCGCCTGATTGGGGAAAAGAAACGGGAGAAAATCCGCATCTATTGCGACACG
>JALHUF010000315.1 GCA_022866195.1 Terriglobia bacterium | reverse complement strand
ACCGGGGACGAGAAAGCCACGCCGTCCTGCAAGGAGCGCGCGTGATCAAGAAGCTCCTCGTCGTCCATAGCGTCCAGGGTCCGGGCAAGAGCACTATTCCGGTACAAGCTCCTCAGTTCCTTGCGCAGGAGTTCGGCCCGACTCTCGCTGGAGAACAGGTGTCGGATCTTGCTTCCCAGCTCGTGCGCCGCCCAACCCAGGTGAGTTTCCAGGATCTGGCCCACGTTCATGCGCGACGGGACGCCGAGCGGGTTGAGCACTACTTCGACGGGCGTGCCGTCCGGCAGATACGGCATGTCCTCTTCGGGCAGGATGCGCGCGATCACGCCCTTGTTTCCGTGGCGTCCGGCCATCTTGTCGCCTACCGAGAGCTTGCGCTTCATGGCGATGTAGACCTTCACCAGCTTGATGACTCCCGGGGGCAGTTCATCGCCCTTCTTCAGCTTCTGGATCTTCTCCTCGGTAATCTTCCGCAGGATGTCGATCTGGCGCGAGGTCATCTCCTCGATCTCATCCATCTTCTCGATGAGGGTGGGATCCTTCTTGGCGATCCGGATGCGCTTGAGGTTGCGGGTGGAAATGCGGGCCAGGACCTCGGCGTTCAATTCCGTTCCTTTAGTCAGCAGCCGTCTGTTGGTCTTCTCATCGTGCAAGTCAGCCAAAAGCCTCTCGCCTTCCAGGAGGGTGCAGAGGCGCTTCAAGCGCTCGTCGTTGAGGATGCGGATTTCATCGTTGAGGTTCTTTTCCAGGCGGGCCACTTGCGCGGCCTCAATGGCCTTGGCGCGCTCATCTTTCTCCTGGCCTTTGCGGGAAAAGATCTTCACGTCGACCACGATGCCCTCGATACCCGGCGGGCAGGTGAGAGAGGCATCGCGAACGTCGCCGGCCTTCTCACCAAAGATGGCGCGTAAGAGCTTCTCTTCCGGGGTGAGCTGGGTTTCGCCCTTGGGCGTCACTTTACCCACCAGGATATCCCCGGACTTGAGGTAGGCGCCGATGCGCACCACGCCGCTTTCGTCCAGGTCTTTGAGCAAGGACTCCGAGACGTTGGGGATATCCCGCGTGACTTCTTCGGGTCCCAGCTTGGTGTCACGCGCCTCGATTTCGAATTCCTCGATGTGAATCGAGGTGTAAGAATCCTCCTTCACCAGCTTCTCGCTGACCAGAATGGCGTCCTCGAAGTTGTAGCCGCGCCAGGGCATGAAGCCCACCAGCACGTTCCGGCCCAGGGCCAGCTCGCCGCCGTCGGTGCAGGGGCCGTCGGCCAGGACCTGCCCCGCCGTCACGCGCTGTCCCTTCGCCACCACGGGCTTCTGATTGATGCAGGTGTTCTGGTTGGAGCGGCGGAACTTGATAAGCTGGTAGATGTCGGCGCCGACCTCGCGCGAAAGCTGGCCGCTGTGCCCGTCGCCTTCGACGCGCACGATGATGCGCTCGCTATCCACGCCATCGACCACGCCGTTCCGCTTGCAGATGACCACCGCCCCGGAATCGCGCGCCGTCACTTCCTCCATGCCGGTCCCCACCAGCGGCGCTTCGGCCCGCAGCAGCGGTACCGACTGGCGCTGCATGTTGGAACCCATTAAGGCGCGGTTGGCGTCGTCGTTCTCCAGGAAGGGGATCAGCGAGGCAGCGACGCTCACCAACTGCTTGGGGCTGACGTCGATGTAGTCAATCTCGTCGCGCCGCTTGAGGACGAAGTTCCCGGCCTGGCGCGCGTTGACCAGTTCGTGGGTGATGCGTCCTTTCTCGTCCACCTCGACGTTCGCCTGCGCGATGATGTGCTGATCCTCTTCCCAGGCGGAGAGGTAGAACGAGAAGGGTTCGTACTCCACCAGCTTGCGTTTCTTCTCGCGCAGCTCGTCGTTGGCCTTTTCCACCTCGCTCAGCTCAACGTGCTCGCCCACCTTCCACGGAGCGTCGCCACCGTTGGTGATGGTGACGTAGTCCACGATTCTGCCGTTGCGGACCTTGCGGTAGGGACTCTCGATGAACCCGTATTCATTGATGCACGCGTAGCAGGAGAGGGACGAGATGAGGCCGATGTTGGGACCTTCCGGCGTCTCGATGGGGCAGATGCGCCCGTAGTGGGTGGTGTGCACGTCGCGCACCTCAAACCCTGCGCGTTCGCGGGAGAGCCCCCCGGGGCCCAGGGCCGACAAGCGTCGCTTGTGGGTGATT
>JALHUF010000314.1 GCA_022866195.1 Terriglobia bacterium | reverse complement strand
TGTGCTATAATGCAGGCATAGCCGAGGTGAACGCCATTAACAACCTGTCAGACAGCATAAGCAAACAGCTTCCCCCAGACCTTACCGGCTTCCTGGAGAACGCCGGTAAGGTAGCCAGCCGCCAGGGCCAGAACCTGTACCTGGTGGGCGGCGCGGTCCGCGACTTGACTTATGGCCAGCAGGTAATCCGCGACCTGGATTTCGCCCTCGAAGGCAACCCGCAAAAGATTCTCCGGCACCTGGACGCGACACGCCGTTCCGGCGGCGAGTTGGCGGCGCTAGGCACCGCGCACCTGCGGCTGAACACCCGTCTGAACTCGGCGGAGATCAGCTTCAGCAACGGGGTCCGAGCCGAAATCGCCATGACCCGCAACGAGGTCTACACGAAGCCCGGGCGTCGTCCGGAGATTTCCCCGGCCGCAGTTTTCGAGGACCTGAAGCGACGTGACTTCTCCGCGAACGCTATGGCGGTCTCGCTACATCCCAACTCCCGAGGCCTGTTGCTCGACCCTACCAACGGCGCGGCCGACATCGAGAAACACGAGCTGCGCGCCCTGCACAGCCGCAGTCTCCTCGGAGACCCCTCGCGCATCTATCGCCTCCTGCGTCTGGGATTGCGCCTCGGTTTCAAGCCTGAGGAGCGCACCCAAACTTGGCTGGAGACAGCGTTCGAGAATCATGCCGCCGAGCGCCTGGACCCCGAACAGCAGGGCCGGGAGTTACGCGCCATTCTCCAGGAGGAGAACCCCGGACGCGTACTGAAGCTGCAGGCCACCCGCGGCTTGCTAGCTGGCCTGGACCGGAAGCTCGCGGTGGCGAAGCTGCCCTATGAGCAGTTCGCCAAGATTCGCTCCATCGCTCACGCGGTCGCCGGGGCCGACGCCTTTTTGCTCAATTTCCATTGCTTGGTCGCCAAGCTCAGCGGGAGCCAGAAGAATCGCCTGGCCAGGAAAATCGTCAGCGACCGCAAATCCATCAAGATGGCGCTGGGTCTGGAGGCAGCAGCCCGCAAGCTCGCACGGGTGGTGGCAAGTTCCAAGGCCGCTCTGCCCAGCCAGGTTTACACCTTGCTTTCCGGCCAGCCTCTACCCCTCTTGCTCTTCCTCCTTGTCAACTACCGCGAGCCAAAAATCAAGACTCGCGTGAAGAACTACCTGCTCAAGTACCCCCCGATGCAAGCCAGGCTGCCGCGCGCGGAACTCCAGACCTTGGGCCTGGAGCCCGGCCTCAAGTTCGAAAGAATCCTCGCACGGCTCTTCCTCGATCAACTGGACGGGAAGATCAAAACAAACCAGCAGCTGGTCAAGGAGTTCCGCCAACTCGCGGGGTTGAAGGAACCGCCGGCGAAACCGCACGCCGGCAAGACCGCGCGTGGCGGCAAGAAAAGGTAGACCCACCCAAAGGACCGTAGCGGCTCCACCGCTTCCGGCGCGGCGGGCCAATCGTTCGCTGAAGAACCAGCGGTCAGCACGGTACTTCCTGTGGCCGCCGAACTGGGAACGTGAAATTCGAAAATCGAAATTGGAAACTGGAATTTAGAAAGTCAAGAAGCGAACGCAACGTGCGCCGCCTTCTGACTCCTGACTCCGGTCTCCTTGCTCAGTGTGGTTTGCGCTTTGTTTTTCCTTACCTGCGGCAACTGCTTGGCTGGCTAGCACTTTCTCGCCTGGCGCGATTCCTAAACCATCTTTATTTTCCATAAACCAGTCACCTCCCTTGCTGTGGAAAAAGTCTGAATCGCTGATTTTCCCTGACGTATTAGCTTCCTTTTTTCTATCGTATCGATGGGGAGCGGGCTGCGTGTCGCGCGGCTCCGCCAGCGGCGGAGTCGGCAGTCATAGACCGCCGCTACAGGACAATCGGGAGCACCGTGAAGGGGCTTCCCTGCTTGCCACCGCCAGCGGGGAAATTCTGCTAGAATGCTT
>JALHUF010000313.1 GCA_022866195.1 Terriglobia bacterium | reverse complement strand
AACGTCGATTACGCGTACGGGAGCGTCGCCAAGGGCGGCAGGAAAGCGGACGTGGTGTTGGGAGTCACCGATCTGGTGGGTGCCGCCAAAGCCCTGCGCGGTTTGTAGGATGATTCTCGGTAGGGGCACGCCACGGCGTGCCCTTACCCCTTAGGCAAACGGGTAGCGGTTGAGTGCAAGCGCGCGGTCGGCCAACCGACGCCGCAGCTCGATCACGTCGGGAGGCATACGGCGCAGGAAACGCCTCAATAGCGCGAGCTGCGTGCGTAGCACGTCGCCTTCCGCGATTCTGCTGAGTGCGCGCCGCGCTTCCGACTCCATACGCTCGACCGCAGCATGGACATAGACACGGGTGGCGTCACGGGCGGCTGCGCACGCCTGTGCGCCGCTGCTGGCGATCATCTTCTGCGTGCGCAGCAGGGCGCTTTCCATAGCGTACACTTCCATCACCAGGTTACTGAGGGCGCCGATAACCTCCTGCTCGTCCGCCAGGGCCTGCATGTATTTCTGCACGGCGCTGCCCGCGATTTGCAGCGCGACTTTTTTGGCCCCCGCCAGTAACCGAGACTCCTCCGCTAAGGGACGATCCTCTTCTGCCGCCTCCGGCGCCGTGCCGAGAACTTCATCCAGCACTCTTGTCGCGGCGGGAATCAGCGCCAGTTCGCCTTTCATCGCGCGCTTCAGGAGCATGTCGGTAATCAGGAGGCGGTTGATCTCGTTCGTGCCCTCGAAGATCCGGTTGACGCGTTGATCGCGGTAGGCTCGCTCCACTTCGTATTCGCTGGAATAACCGTACCCGCCGAAGATCTGCACCGCCTCATCCACGACGAAGTCCAGCGCCTCCGTTCCCATCACCTTCAGAATGGAGCACTCCACGGCATATTGCTGGAGTGCTTCCAGGATTTGCTTGGGTGCGGCCGGCGCGCCTTGGTCAATGCCCTCGAGCAAGCGATCCACCAACCCCGCGGTGCGATAGGAAACACTCTCGACGGCGTAGGTCCGCGCCACCATCTCCCCCAGCTTTTCCTTGATCAACCCGAAATCGGCGATCTTGCGCCCGAAGGCTTCGCGTTCCTTCGCCCACTTGAGAGCGTCAGCAAGAAGGTTCTTACAGGCGCCTACGCATCCGGCGCCCAGCTTCAGCCTTCCGATGTTCAGGATGTTGAAGGCGATCAGGTGTCCCTTGCCGACCTCTCCCAGAACGTTCTCCACGGGCACCGGCACATTGTCCAAATTCAGCGGCGTGGTGGACGAACCCCGAAGGCCCATCTTGTGTTCTTCGGCTCCCGGCGAAACCCCAGGGAAATCACGCTCCACAATGAACGCAGTAAACTTTTCCCCGTCCACCTTGGCAAAAACTATATAGACATCCGCCATGCCGCCATTCGTGACCCACATCTTGGTCCCGTTAAGCAGGTAGTGTTTGCCATCGTGGCTGAGCGCGGCCCTGGCTTTGCAGTTCAAGGCGTCAGAACCGGAGGTCGCTTCGGTCAGGCAGTAAGCGCCTACCCAATCAGCGCTGGCGAGCTTGGGAAGATACCGGGCCTTCTGGTCGTCCGTGCCAAAGAGCGCGACGGGCAGGACGCCGATGCCGGCCTGGGCGCCGACCGTGGATGCCCAGGAGCCGTTGCACGCCATCTTCTCGGCCACGATGATGGAGGAAATCTTGTCGAGCTCCAACCCGCCGTACTTTTGCGGCACATCGGTGGCGCAAAGCCCCAGGTCCGCCGCTTTCTTCAAGAGTTCGCGCAGGAGGCCAGGCTGCTTATCCTCGATCTCTTTCACCCGCGGGACGATTTCCTTTGCGACGAATTCCTCCGCCGCCTGACCGATCAGCCGCTGCTGGTCCGAAAGATCCTCGGGCGTGAAGATCTCGTCGGGTGAGCACTGCTCAATCAAAAAACTCCCACCCTTAATGATCTTCTGTGGACTCGCGCTTGCCGTGGCCATAGTCTTCCTCCCGTTACGCGCACCGCAGAGAGCACCATGCCGACCTAAAGGTCAGCGCTACAGGTTTTCGAAGACCCCCGCGGCGCCCATGCCGCCACCCACACACATGGTGACCATGCCGTAGCGCGCCGTGCGCCGTTTCATCTCCCCGAGCAGGCTCGCTGTCAGCTTGGCACCGGTGCAGCCCAGCGGATGGCCCAGAGCGATAGCGCCTCCATTAACGTTGGTCCTATCGAGGTCAAGCTCCGCCAGTTTGACCACCGCCAGGGCTTGCACGGCAAAGGCTTCGTTCAGTTCAACCAGATCGAGGTCCGCCAGCTTCAGCCCGGCGAGCTTCAGCGCTTTGGGAATTGCCTCGACCGGCCCGACACCCATTTCCTCGGGCAACGTGCCCGCCGTAGCGTAGCTCACGAAGCGCGCCAGCGGCTTCACGCCCAACGCCCTGGCCTTATCCATCGACACGACCAACGCTGCCGCCGCCCCATCGCTCATCTGCGAAGCGTTGCCCGCCGTGACCGTACCGCGGGCGTGGAAGACGGGCTTAAGCTTGGCCAATGCCTCCAGGGAAGTATCGCTGCGCGGCCCCTCGTCCGTATCAAAAATGATTTTGCGGGCTTGCGGCTTGTCGTTGCCCTCCAAGCTGACCTCGACCACCTCGAGCGGCACGATCTCCTCTTTGAACTTCCCCGCGGCACTCGCCGCCAGCGCGCGCTGGTGACTGCGCAGTGCAAACTCGTCTTGTTGCTCGCGGGTCACTTGATACTTCCTCTCCAGGTTCTCCGCTGTGAGTGCCATGTTCAGGTAGGCGTCCGGATAGTGCTCCATGAGATACGGGTTGGGAGAAAAATGATACCCGCCCATAGGAATCATGCTCATGGTCTCCGTGCCTCCGGCGAGGATGACTTCCGCAAACCCGGCCAGGATGCGCTCCGCAGCCAGCGCGATGGCCTGAAGACCGGAGGAGCAAAAGCGATTGACGGTCATCGCCGAGCAGGTCACAGGCAAACCCGCGCGCAAGGAGGCCACGCGTGCCACGTTATTTCCCTGCTCGGCTTCCGGCATAGCACAGCCGAGGATCACGTCCTCGATCTCCGCAGGGTCGAGTTCAGGAACGCGCCGGAGTACTTCCCGAATCACGGCAGCCGCCATGTCGTCCGGCCGCGTATTGCGCAGCGTGCCCCGTGGCGCCTTGCCCACGGCCGTGCGCGCAATCGCAACAATCACCGCTTCCCGCATGGCTACCTCCTGCCACTCCCCCGCAATGGCCTAGCGACCCGATCCCTTGCGCCATCGAGGGGTGCTTCCCTTCTGCCTTCTGCGTTCTGCCTTCTGCCTTCTGCCTTCTGCCTTCTGCGTTCTGCGTTCTGCGTTCTGCCTTCTGCCTTCTGCGTTCTGCGTTCTGCCTTCTGCCTTCTGCGTTCAGTTCCTCAACGGTTTCCCCTTCTTCAGCATGTACTGCATCCGCTCCTGCGTCTTTTTCTCGCCGCACAAGCTGACGAAAGCTTCGCGTTCAAGGTCTAGCAGGTACTGCTCCGAAACTCGCTGGAGCGAGGTGAATTCCCCGCCCCCGGAGAGAATCCTTGCCAAATGTGTCGCGACAACCACGTCATAGTCGGAGATGTATTCCGCGCGGCGCATCAGGTGTAGGCCGAGCTTCATCTTCGTGAACGCCGCCTGGCCCAGAGCCAGGATGTCGTCGCAGGGTTTCGCAGGCCGGTAGCCGAGTTTGACCAAGTCCAGCGCTACTTGCTTGGCGTCGGCGATTTGCCGGTCGCGGTTCATGCTGATGGAGTCGCGCGCCGAGAGGTAGCGCAGCTTCCGCGCTTCCTCAGCGCTCGTGGACACCTTCGCCATGCCGATGTTCAGGAACACTTCTTTCAAGTAAAGGAATGGATCAGCCTCCGGATCTGGCGGCACGGCGTCCATGGCGCGGATCAGCATCTCCTTTGCTCCGCCCCCCGCGGGGACGAGCCCCACGCCAGCCTCCACGAGCCCCATATAGGTCTCGGCTGCGGCGCGGATGCGCGCGGCATGCAGGACCATTTCCACTCCTCCACCCAATGTCAGGCCGAAGGGTGCAGCCACCACCGGCTTGAGGGCGTACTTCAGCGCCATATTGGCGTTCTGGAAGGCGCGCACCGCTTCGTGGATTTCCTCCCATTCGCCTTCCTGCGCGCCCACGAGCAAAAGCATCAGATTCGCTCCGACACAGAAGTTCGCGCCCTGGTTGCCGATCACCATGGCCTCGAATCCGTCGTTCAAGAGCTTGAGGCCGACGTGCGCCATCTCGACCGTGTCGGCACCGATGGTGTTCATCTTGGAGTGGAATTCCAGGCAGACAACGCCCTCGCCCAGGTCAATCAAGCTGGCGCCAGCATTCCGCTTGATTTCCTTCTGGCGCGCCTTGAGCGAGGGCAACAGCAGGACACCCGGGCGGTCCTGCAGGGGACGATATTCCCCGCTCGGGAAATCGAAGTAGGACGTGGTTCCGTTGCTCTGGGAATAGAAAGCGCTCTTACCCGACGCTAGCAGTTTTTCCGCCAGAGGAGGAACAGAACGCTGCTCCTTCCTCCATCGTTCCACGGTCTTTCCGACACCCACCGCGTCCCAGAGCTCGAAGGGGCCGCACTCCCAGTTGAAGCCCCACTTCATGGCGTTGTCGATTGCGACGATGTCGTCGGAGATTTCCGGGATGCGACTCGCCGCGTAGTGGAAAGTGACGGACAGAACCTTTTGATAAAACTGGCCCACGCGGTCGGGTGATTGGAGGAGCGCCGCCACGCGCTGGCGGGGATCCTCGATATTCTGCACCAGCTCCAGTGCCGGAAGGTTCGGCCGTTGCCGCTTGCGATATTCGAAGCTCGTCAAATCCAGCGTGAGGATTTCGCTTTCGTCCTCGCCCTCCCTCTCCGCTTTGACTTTCCTGTAGAAACCCTGCTGGCTCTTCTCGCCCAGGAGTTTGCGCTCCAGCATCCGGGCAACGAAATCGGGGAGCTGAAACAGGTCGCGCCGCTCGTCATCGGGAAGCGCCTCAGCCAGGTTTCTCACCACGTGTGCCAGCACGTCGAGTCCCACGATGTCAAGCGTGCGGAAGGTGGCGGACTTGGGCAAGCCCATCGCCGGCCCGGTGAGCGCGTCGATCTCCTCAATCGTGTAACCGTCCTCGCGCATGATGCGCAGGACGGTCAACGTCAGAAACGTGGCGATGCGGTTGGCGATGAAACTGGGTGTGTCTTTGGCGATAACGATGCCCTTGCCCAGCACCAGATCTGCGAAACGCGCGATGGCCTCGACCACCTGGGGCAGCGTTT
>JALHUF010000312.1 GCA_022866195.1 Terriglobia bacterium | reverse complement strand
TTCGAGCAGCCGGTTACGGTGGGCTACATCTACATGCTGAAGCTTTCTCACCTGGTGGATGACAAGATTCACGCGCGCTCCATCGGGCCTTACTCGCTGATCACCCAGCAGCCGCTGGGCGGCAAAGCCCAGTTCGGCGGTCAGCGCTTCGGCGAAATGGAAGTCTGGGCCCTGGAAGCTTACGGCGCCGCCTACACCTTGCAGGAACTGCTGACCGCGAAGTCCGACGACGTGTATGGGCGCGCCAAGATTTATGAAGCCATTGTGAAGGGGGAGGCCGCGATCGAACCCGGTGTCCCCGAGTCCTTCAACGTCCTGGTGCGCGAACTGCAAAGCCTGTGCCTCGATGTGGAGTTGATCAAGAAGCCCAAGGAGCAGGCGGTGGCAGTCGCGGCCGATTAGAGGATAAGCCGGTGCCGGCGGCGAACGCGGGGAAGACACGCTTCGTGCACCGGCAACGTACCAAGAGATCTTTCGCTTCCTCAAAGGAGGAACACATTGTTTCGTAGCAGTCCTTACGACCGAGTCAGCATGATTGGCGAGTTTGACGCCATCCGCATCAGCCTGGCCTCGCCGGAGAAAATCCGCTCCTGGTCGCACGGCGAAGTTACCAAACCCGAGACGATCAACTACCGGACCTTCAAACCCGAGCGCGACGGGCTCTTCTGCGCCAAGATTTTTGGCCCGGTGACCGACTGGGAGTGCTTGTGCGGCAAGTACAAGCGCATGAAACACCGCGGCGTCATCTGCGACAAGTGCGGCGTGGAGGTGACGCCCTCGAAGGTCCGGCGCGAACGGTTGGGCCACATCGAGCTCGCCTCACCCTGCTCGCACGTCTGGTTCTTCAAAGGCCTGCCGAGCCGCATTGGGCACCTGCTCGATATTTCGCTGCGCGACCTGGAACGGGTGCTCTACTTCGAAAGCTATGTCGTCCTCGATCCCGGCGAAGCTCCCGTCAAGGAAAAGGAACTCCTGAGCGAGGAGCGCTACCGGCAACTTCTGCAGGAATTCCCGGGAAAGTTCCGGGCCAGCATGGGGGCAGAGGCCATTAAGGAGCTCCTCAAGCACGTGGACATCGAAACGCTGGCGGAAGAGCTGCGCGAGAAGATGAAGAGCGACCCCTCGCAGCAGAAGAGGATCAAGTCCGCCAAGCGCCTGAAGGTGCTGGAGGCCTTTCGCAGGTCGGGGAATAAACCCGAATGGATGATCCTGGACGTTCTGCCGGTCATTCCTCCTGAACTGCGGCCGCTGGTGCCGTTGGATGGCGGGCGCTTTGCCACCTCGGACCTCAACGACTTGTATCGGCGGGTCATCAACCGGAACAACCGGCTGAAGAAACTCATTGAACTCCATGCTCCCGACGTCATCGTGCGCAACGAGAAGCGCATGTTGCAGGAAGCGGTGGACGCCTTGTTCGACAACGGTCGCCGCGGCCGCGTTTTGCGCGGGGCCAACAACCGGCCGCTCAAGTCGCTCTCCGACACCCTAAAAGGCAAGCAAGGACGCTTCCGGCAGAACCTGCTGGGCAAGCGCGTGGACTACTCGGGCCGTTCCGTCATCGTGGTGGGCCCGGAGCTGAAGCTGCACCAGTGCGGCCTGCCCAAGAAAATGGCCCTGGAGCTCTTCAAGCCGTTCATTTACCACCGGCTGGAGCAGGCGGGTCAGTGCACCACGATCAAGGCCGCCAAGGAGATGGTCGAGCGTCAAGAGCCCGTGGTCTGGGACATCCTGGAGGAAGCGATCAAAGATCACCCGGTGCTCCTGAACCGCGCGCCTACGCTGCACCGGCTGGGCATCCAGGCCTTCGAGCCCGTGCTGGTGGAAGGCAAGGCGATCAAGATCCATCCCTTGGTCTGCACCGCGTTCAACGCGGACTTCGACGGTGACCAGATGGCGGTCCACATACCGCTCTCACCCGAGGCGCAGATCGAGGCCGCAGTGCTGATGCTCTCTTCGCGTAACATCCTCTCCCCGGCCAACGGTCAGCCCTTGGCCATTCCCAGCCAGGACATCGTGCTGGGCATCTATTACCTGACCAAGGAAAAGCGCGGCACCAAGGGTGAAGGCCGCGCCTTCGCCAACGCCGAAGATGTGCTGCTGGCTCTGGAAGCGGGTGAGGTCGAAACGCTCACTCCCATCCGCCTTCGCTACACCGGGCGCGTCATTGATCTGAGCACGGCCTATGACGACCAGGACGTTCTCCACACCGAACCCATCACAGTGAAGAATCAGTTCGTCAATACCACCGCGGGCCGGGTGATTTTCAACGACCACCTGCCCAAGGAAATGCCTTTCGTCAACGGGCTGTTGCGGAAGAAGGGGCTCGGCGGGCTGGTGAACTACTGCTACCTGCGCTTTGGCCTGGAGACCACGGTGCAGATGCTGGACGAGGTCAAGGCGCTGGGGTTCCTTTACGCCACCAAGGCGGGCATCTCCATCGGCATCGACGATCTCATCGTCCCCGTCAACAAGGCCGCCCTGGTCAACGCCGCCGAGAAGGAAGTCATCGAGGTGGAAAAGCAGTATCAGGATGGCGCCATCACCCACGGCGAGCGCTACAACAAGGTGATTGCCGTCTGGTCCAACGTCACCGACCTGGTGGCCGACGAGATGTTCCAGGTGATGGAGTCCCAGGATAAGTCCGGCCAGCTCAACCCCATCTACATCATGGCTGACTCGGGCGCGCGCGGCTCCAAACAGCAGATCCGCCAGCTCTCGGGCATGCGCGGCCTGATGGCCAAGCCCTCGGGAGAAATCATCGAGACTCCTATCACCGCCAACTTCCGGGAAGGCTTGAACGTGTTGCAGTACTTCATCTCCACCCACGGCGCGCGCAAAGGTCTGGCCGATACAGCGCTCAAGACCGCTGATTCGGGCTACCTCACCCGCCGGCTGGTGGACGTGGCCCAGGACGTTATCGTGTCGGAGTTTGACTGCGGAACTCTGGACGGCATCTACGTCGAGCCCATCGTGGAGGCGGGCGAGGTGGTCGAGCCGCTGCGCGACCGCATCGTGGGCCGCGTCTCCCTCGAGCAGATCAAGGACTACGAGGGGAACGTCATCGTGGACGTCAACCAGGAAATCAACGAGGACTTGGCGGCGAATATTCAGGCGGCCGGCATCGAACGCGTCAAAATCCGCTCCGTGCTGACCTGCGAATGCCGGCGCGGGGTGTGTGTGCGCTGCTACGGGCGCAATCTGGCCACGGGACGACTGGTCGAGAGGGGCGAGGCGGTGGGCGTCATCGCTGCCCAGTCCATCGGCGAGCCCGGCACCCAGCTCACCATGCGCACCTTCCACATCGGCGGCACCGCCAGCCGTATTTCCGAACAGTCCACCCTGGAGGCCCGCAGCCACGGCCAACTCAAGTTCCACAACCTCCAGACGGTGACCAACCGCGAAGGCGACTTTGTGGTCATGAACCGCAACGGCTCTCTGGTCCTTGTGGATGAGAAGGGCCGGGAGCGCGAGCGGCATGCGGTGGTCTACGGCGCCAAGATCAAGTTCCCCGACGGCGCCAGCGTCAAGATCAACGACGTGATCGTGGAATGGGATCCCTACACCTTCTCGATCCTGACCGAGGTGGGAGGCAAGGTCGAGTATAAGGATCTGGAGGTGGGCGTGACGCTGCGCGAGCAGGTGGACGAAGTCACCGGGCTTTCGCAGTGGGTGGTAACGGAAGGTCCGGACGAGAAATGCCAGCCCGTGATCGTCGTGCGCAGCGACAAGACCCCGTCCCGGGCCACCCGCAAGTACCTGATGCCCTCGCGCGCCCACCTCATGGTGCAGGACGGCAACGAGGTCAGCCCGGGCGACGTGTTGGCCAAGATCCCGCGGGAAACTACCAAGACGAAGGACATCACGGGCGGTCTGCCCCGCGTTGTCGAGCTGTTTGAGGCGCGGAAGCCGCACGAGACGGCAGTGATTACCGAAATCGACGGGATTGTCAGGTACGGCGACATCTCCAAGGGTCAGCGCAAAATCATCGTGGTGCCCGACCGCGGGGAACCAAAAGAGTACCTGCTGCCGCGCGGCGTCCACGTCTCCGTCCAGGAGGGTGAGCGAGTGAAGGCCGGCGAGCCCCTCATGGATGGCCCGCGCAACCCGCACGACATCCTGGCAGTACTGGGCGAGAAGGAACTGGAAAAGTACCTGGTGGACGAGATTCAGGAGGTTTACCGGCTGCAGGGCGTCAATATCAACGACAAGCACATCGAGGTCATCGTCCGCCAGATGATGCGCTGGATGAAGGTGGAAGACGTGGGCGACACCGAGTTCCTCCTCGAGGAGCAGGTGGACAAGTTCAAGTTCCGCGAGGAAAACGACCGAGTGACGGCGCGGAGCGGCAGGCCCTCGACGGGACGACCGTTGCTGCTCGGCATCACCAAGGCTTCGCTCTCCACTGACTCGTTCATCTCCGCAGCCTCCTTTCAGGAAACCACGCGCGTGCTCACCGAAGCGGCCATCCGCGGCTCGGTGGACCACCTGCGCGGCCTGAAAGAGAACGTCATCATGGGCCGGCTGATTCCCGCGGGTACGGGCCTGGAGTTTTATCGGAACTTCAAGCTGCTCACGGAAGCCGAGGCGCTGCCACCCGTCGCCGCGCCTGAGGAAATCCCCGGCGAGGCGGCTCTCCCCGGCGCTCCGGCGCCCGGCGTGGCAGCAGAACTCCCCGACGAGGACGAGGCAAGAACGTAACTACAGTGACGAGTGGTTAGTGACGAGTGACGAGTTTGAATGAAGTCTTTCTGGCTTGTCACTTGTCAGTTGGCACTCGTCACTTTTCACTGTTCCTATGCAATTCAACTGCTGGAAATGCGGTGCGAAGATTCAATACCCCAGCGGCAGTCGTGTGGGCAACCGCGACGCGTGCCCCAAGTGCGACGCCGACCTCCATTCCTGTCGCAATTGCCAGTTCTACGACCCCGGCAAACATAACCAGTGCACCGAAAACCAGGCCGAATGGGTCCGCAACAAAGAAGCTGGCAACTACTGCGATTACTTCTCCCCCGGCGCCGTCCTGCGCGCCGGCAAACGTTCCTCCGCCGGCGACGACGCCAAGAAGAAATTCGATTCGCTGTTTAAGATCTAGCTCGCGCACAGACCGGGCTTAGCAGGCAGAGCATTCCCCCTTGGCTCCCTGGCATGCGGCAACGACCGCGTTCAGGTGCACGCGGCTGTGCCGCCCGGAAGGAAGCCTCTACGCAGTCTCGAATCCTCCAGCTCTCTCGAAGGCGTGGGCGACTTGCAGGAGGCGGGCTTCGTCGAAGTGTTTGGCGAGGATCTGCATGCCGACGGGCAGATGCGGCGCGGCGCGGGTCTTCCCGCAGGGGACGGAGATGCCGGGGATGCCCGCCAGGCTGGCGGTTACGGTGTAAATATCGGCGAGATACATTTGCAGGGGATCATCCACGCGCTCGCCGAGTTTGAAGGCGGGGATGGGTGACGTAGGCGTGACAATCACGTCCGCCTCCTCAAACGCTTCCAGGAAATCCCGCGCGATGAGGGTCCGCACTTTCTGGGCCTTCAGGTAGTAGGCGTCGTAGTAGCCGGAACTCAAGACGTAAGTCCCCAGCATGATGCGCCGCTTGACCTCCGCGCCAAAGCCGCGGTTGCGCGTCTTCTTGTACATATCGCGCAGGTCGTCGTATTCCGGCGAGCGGAAGCCGTAGCGGATACCGTTATAGCGCGCCAGATTCGAACTCGCCTCAGCCGTGCAGATGATGTAGTAGCAGCCGATGGCGTAGTCGGTATGCGGCAGGCTGATGGGTTCCACCTGGCAGCCGAGCTTGGCCAGCAGGTCAATGCCCTTCTGGATGTTGTCGCCGATCTGGGGACTGAGTCCTGCGAAAAACTCCTTGGGCACGCCGACTTTCAACCCGCGCACATCCTCCTCCAGCGCGGCGACGTAATCAGGCACCGGAACGTCCGCCGATGTCGAATCCATGGGATCGCGTCCCGCGATGGTCTGGAGGACGAGCGCCACGTCGCGCACCGAACGCCCGAACGGCCCGATATGATCCAGCGACGAGGCGAAGGCCACCAGGCCGTAGCGCGACACGCGTCCGTAGGTCCCCATCATGCCCACGATGTCGCAGAACGCCGCCGGCTGACGAATCGAGCCGCCGGTGTCGGACCCGAGCGAGACTGTCGCCAGGTTTGCCGCCACCGCTGCCGCCGACCCGCCGCTCGAACCGCCGGGCACGCGCGTTAAATCAACGGGATTGCGCGTGGGGAAGAACCCTGAGTTCTCGGTCGACGAGCCCATGGCGAACTCGTCGCAGTTCGTCTTGCCCAGCACCGCCGCGCCCGCGGCCTCCAGCCGAATCACGGCCGTCGCGTCGTACGGCGCGAGGTAGTTCTCCAGAATCCGCGAGGCGCAGGT
>JALHUF010000311.1 GCA_022866195.1 Terriglobia bacterium | reverse complement strand
TAACAACCTATAACTGACCTTGCCACCCTCCCTCCGCGACCAACTATCGCCAGGAACCGTTTTTCGTGCTGAATGGGGCTTCGTTGGCGGAACAGTCAAGCAAAAGTTCTTTGTTGTGATGCATGTGGACACCAAGAACGACCGAATACTTGCATTCGTAACGACCTCACAGTTGCAGTTCTTCAAAGACAACCCGCGGTTGGAGTGTGAGATTGTCCGGGTTGAGCCAGGGCTCTTCCGACCCTTCACGAAAGAGACGGCCATAGACTGTCGGAACGCTCATTCAATGCAAATCGGAAAACTCGATCAGTTGCGAGCAGATGGTAAGTTGGAGGTGAAGGGAAGGTTACCCAGCCCGGTCATGCGGAAGGTGTTCGACACGGTTCGTGCGTCCCGCCTGCTCTCCCGAAAACTCAAGAGACTACTTGCCCCCTGAGTAGGGCGGTTGCTGGAATCTCCGCTTGCGGAAGCCCTGTAGGGCGCAACTACGGCGCTTCCAGGATCCGCTCCGCTTCCTCGCGGTCGGTGTCGGTGACCAGGGGGATGCCGCTGATCTCGGCGGCCCGAGGCGTGAGCGCGGCGATATCGTCGCGGGAAATATGCTCCAGGGCGAACTTGCGCGCCCCGCACATCAACTGCCGCAGCCCCTGGGCCACGCGCTGGTAGTAAGTGTAGAGGCCGATGGCGCCGATGGGGATGTTGCGGTAGCGGTCCTTGTAGCGTTCCTGCAGCTCGGGAGCGGTGACGAAGACCTCATCCACCGTGGTCCCAAAGCGCTCGATATAAACCGGCAGGCTGTTCTCCTCGATGCACCGCCCGATCGTCTTCCCCACCATGGCTGCCGCGAGCGGCGAGCGGGCCCAGGCGATCAATTTGACGAACGGCGCCGCCAGCGCAAAGCCCTTGAAGATCTGATCCTCGAAGGTGAAGCCGCCGGCCAGGGCGATGGGCGGCACGTAGTGGCCCTGCTTGGCCAGACGCGCGCAGTACTCGCGCAGCAGCGAGTGCAACTCGATCCCCGGGACACCCCACTCGTTCATCATCCGCCACGGACTCATACCGGTACCGCCGCCGGCGGCGTCCACGGTGAGGAGGTCGAGGCCAGCTTCCGACGACCACTTCACGGCGCGCGCCAAGTCGGCGGGCCGGTAAGCGCCGGTCTTCAGGAAGACCCACTTGGCTCCGGCCTTTCTCAGCTCCTCCGCGCGGCGCAGGAAGACGTCTCGCTCGGCCATGCCGACGCGCGAATGGCGCTCGAATTCCCGGAAGCCGCCGCGATGGAAGGCGTCAACCACCAGCGGGTTCTCGGGGTCAGGGAGCACCACGTAACCGCGCTTCTTGAGCATCACGGCCTTGGCCAGGTCCTGGATCTTTACCTCGCCCCCGATGTCCTTGGCGCCCTGCCCCCACTTCATCTCCACGGCTTTGGCGCCCAGCTTCTGGATGGCGTATTCGTGCACGCCCAGGCGCGCGTCTTCGACGTTCGCCTGGATGACGATTTCCCCGCAGCCGTCCTCCTGCCACTCGCGGAAGGTCTGCACGCGCCACTCCAGCTCGCGGCTGGAGAGCAGGTGGCCGTTGGAAAGCTGGGAGTCCGGGTCCATGCCGCAGACGTTTTCGCCGACCGTCAGGCTGGTGCCGGAGATCGCCGCGCCGATGGCCAGCCCCTCCCAGTTGTTCTTGGCGATATTGGTGGAGCCGAGCGCCGCCACGATGAAAGGCAGTTTCGAGCGCAGGCCGGGCTCGCGTCCCCAGCGGACTTCCAAGTTGACATTGGGGAAGAGGGCCTTATCGCTGTCCGCTTCGATTCCCCACGCCCCGGTCGCCCGCCCCAAGATGGTGAAGTGGGAAAGATCGACCGGATAGTTCTTGGCCGAGGCCGTGGTGATGATCCCGAAGGGTTGCGGGTAGATCATCTCCGGGCCGCGATAGGCCGACTTGCCAATCTCGCACATGCCGATGCAGCCGTCGATGCAGGTTGTACACATCCCGCTGAACGGGCTGACCGAATCCTCGGTGCGGTTCTTGGTCAAGGTCGCCGCGGACGCATTCAGGCGCGAGTAGGTCATATTAGCTCTCCGTGTTCTTTTGGCGGCTCGGGCTTCTCCCAAACCCTGTCCCTACTGAGCGGACCGGCGAGCCGCAACGGCCCGGCCAGCTCACAGGCGGCGCAGGGCTCCAGGAAGCACATGGCGTGGTCATGGTACTGGAGGCAGGAAGGCGTGAAGTTGATGCAGCCGCTGCAAAGTGTCGTCTCGGGGTGCGCTCCGTGGCAGCGCAGTTCCACCACCGGACAGATGTATAGGCAGGCGCCGCAATGGCGGCAGAGTTCGGACTGCGGACGGAAAGGAGTCATGACTTTCCGCCGCCGGCCCCGGAAACCGAAGCCCAGGGCCCCGGCGCGCATCTGCTCGGCGCACATCCGCACGCACTTGCCACACTGGATGCAAGCCTCGAATTCCGGCTCGAGGCGGACGCGGCGAAGACCGTAGCGACTAGCCAGGTCCTGGATGGTTTTCGACTGGGGGCAGGTGGCAACGTAAAGTTGAGCAGGAGCCGGCGGGCCCGGTCCACCCGCGCCGAATGCGTCTGCACCACCAGCCCCTCTTCGGCGGGCACGGTACAGGCGCTTTGCAGTTTGCTGCGCGGCGGAGTCCCAACCTCCACCACACACAATCGGCACGCGCCATAGGGAGCAAGCCCGTCGTCATGGCAGAGGGTGGGGATGGGGATGCCCAGCAGCCGCGCCGCTTCCAGCACGGTCGTGCCGCGTGCGACTTCGATGCGGATGCCGTTGATGGTCAATTGGGGCACCGGCCGCTCCTTAGCTCACCACCACCGCCTGGGGCTGGCAGACCTCCAGGCAAGAGCCACACTTGATGCACTTCGCGTTGTCGATCGTATGGGCCTTCTTCTTCTCCCCCAGGATGGCTTCCGAGGTACACACCCGCACACAGGCTCCGCAGCCATCGCAGAGCGTGGGCTCGATGCGATACGTGATCAATTCCTTGCACACCTTGGCCGGGCAACGCTTCTCCCGCACGTGAGCCAGGTATTCGTCGCGGAAGTAGCGCAGCGTGGACAAGACGGGATTGGGGGCAGTCTGGCCCAGGCCGCAGAGCGAAGTCTCGCGCACCATCCAGCCCAGCTCCTCGATCAGATCCAGATCCGCTTCGCTTCCCAGGCCTTCGGTGATCCGCACAACGATCTGCCGCATGCGCTGCAAGCCCTTCCGGCAGGAGAAGCACTTTCCGCAGGACTCGTCGGCCAGGAAGGTAAGAAAGTACCGGGCGATGTCCACCATGCAGGTGGACGAGTCCATGACGATCATGCCGCCTGAGCCCATGATGGCGCCCGCCTGGGTCAGGCTTTCGTAATCAACCTCAAGGTCGAGCAGGGACTCAGGGATGCAGCCCCCCGATGGTCCGCCGGTCTGGATGGCTTTGAACTTGCGTCCTTGTGGGGTGCCGCCGCCCATCTCATAAACGATCTGGCGCAGGGTGATGCCCATGGGAACTTCGACGAGCGTCGGGTTCTTGATGGCGCCCACCAGGCAGAAGACCTTCGTGCCTTTGCTGCCGCCCGTGCCGAGGCGCGCGTACCAGTCCCCGCCGCGCATCAGGATGACGGGGATATTGGCCCAGGTCTCAACGTTATTGATGCAGGTGGGCTTGCCGCCCAAGCCCTTTTGCGCCGGGTAAGGTGGACGCTGGCGCGGCTCGCCGACCCGCCCCTCCACGGAGGCGATTAACGCCGTCTCTTCGCCACAGACAAAGGCGCCCCCGCCCTTCACGACTCGGATCCGAAAACCGAACCCCGAGTTGAAAATGTTGTCGCCTAACAACCCCGCGGTCTCAGCTTGGGCGATAGCCTCCAGCATTCGCTTTACAGCCAGCGGATACTCTTCCCGAACATAGATCACGCCGTCGGAGGCACCCATGGCGTAGGCGCCGATCGTCATACCTTCCAGAACGGTCTGAGGATCACCCTCCAGCACCGCGCGGTCCATATAAGCGCCGGGGTCACCTTCGTCGGCGTTGCAGATGAGGTACTTGGGGGTGCCCACCTGCCCTCGCATCACTTCCCACTTTTTTCCCGTGGGGAAGCCGGCGCCGCCGCGCCCCCGCAGTCCCGAGCGGGTAACTTCGTTGATGATCTCCTCGGGACGCATCGCCGTCAGCGCCCGGTGAAGGGCGCGGTAGCCGGCGCGCGCGAGGTATTCATCGAGGTTGGTGGGATCGATTACACCGCAGTTGCGGGTCACCAGACGAACCTGGCGGCGGAAAAGGTCAAGCTCTTCGTAGCGCGGCACGCCATCCACCCGCGCCGAGAGCTTCGAGTAGCGCGTGCGGGTGCGGGTTGGAGTAACAGGGTTATCGTGGCTGGTGAGCAGTCCAATGGCCCACTGGGTTTTGAGGTCCC